>JAABTO010000266.1 GCA_011389835.1 Desulfotignum sp.
GCCAAATCCCCGGCCACGGGGGGATATGGTGACAGCAACATGGGGGGCCATTTCGGGGTGACCATGAAATACGCCGGGTATGATGTCACCATTTTGACCGGACGGGCCAAAGAACCGTCCTATCTCTTTATTGACAACGACACCGTGGAGATCCGGCCGGCCGGGCATCTGTGGGGCAAAGGCTCCACTGCCGTGGAAGAGATCCTGAAAAACGACCTGGGACAGGAATTTCAGATTCTGACCATCGGCGAGGCCGGCGAACGCATGGTCAATTTTGCCTGCATCTCCCATGATTTCGGGCGCCAGGCCGGCCGCACCGGTATCGGTGCCGTACTGGGATCTAAAAACATCAAGGCCATTGCCGTGCGCGGCACCAAAGATATCCCGGTGTTCGACCCCAAGGGGCTTTTGAAAAAAGGGAAACAAACCTATGCGGCCTGCCGGGAAAAACCCGGATTCAAAGGCTGGACCCCGGAAGGCACCGCCGGTATCACCAACTGGTGCAATGATGTGGGGGCCCTGCCCACCCGCAACTTTGCCACCTCCCACTGCGATTATGCCGACAAAATCAATGGCAAGGCCATTCTGGATGAGTTGAAAATCACGGACAAGGGGTGCTTTTCCTGCCCCATCCCCTGCGGCAAGTACGGGCTGGCAAAAACCAGACTGGGCAGCAAATATGTTGAAGGCCCGGAATATGAAACCCTGGCCCTGGTGGGCAGCAACTGCGAACTGGCCGACATCCATGCCGTGGCCCATGTCAACTGGGTGTGCGATGAGCTCGGTCTGGACACCTGCTCGGGCGGGGCCGTGGTCTCCTTTGCCCTGGAATGCTATGAAAAAGGCCTGATCTCAAAAGAACAGATGGGCATGGACGTGAAATGGGGGGACCTGGATTCCATCGTTTACATCCTGGAAAAGATCGCGAAAAGAGAGGGCATCGGCGATGTGCTGGCCGACGGGGTCCGGAAGGCCGCTGAAAAAATCGGTGGCGACAGTTCGAAATTCGCCATCCATGTCAAAGGCCTGGAATGGACCGGGTATGAATCCAGAAACGCCCCTGGCATGATGCTGGGCTACATGACCGCGGATGTGGGGGCCCACCACAGCCGGTGCTGGGTGCTGGGGTCGGATGTGGCCAATGCCGTGGGCGGCAGCCAGGATGCCAATGTCCATGACCTGATCTCCCAGGGCGCGGATTTCGAAACCATCCCCAAGGCGGACCACAAAAACGTGGTGCCCCTGGTGCTCAAGTCCCAGCACCTGCGGCCGGCATTCGACATTTTGGGCACCTGCCGGCTCCAGTATATGGAGATCGGTCTGGAAACCCAGTATTACGAGGAACTGTATTATCACGCCACCGGCAAAAAACTGGACTTCAACAAAGACCTGCTGCATCTGTCTGAAAAGATCTGGCACCTGAACCGGATGTTCAACAAGCGGGAGATCCCGGATTTCGGCCGGAAATACGATTATCCGCCCCCGCGCTTTTACGAGGAACCCATCCCGTCCGGTCCCAACAAGGGCCACAAGGTGGAATTCGCCGTGATCGAAGAGATGCTGGATGCCTATTACGCGGCCCGGGGCTGGGACGCCAACGGCATCCCAACAAAAGAAACCCTGGAAAAATTCAACCTGGCGGTTGAATGATCACCATCACGTTGAAACTATCGGAAAGCCTGCTGAGCATACTCAGAGATATGGGCTGCCCGAAACAGGAAACCTGCCGGATCCGGGTGGAATACGGCACTTCGGTCCGGCAGGTCCTGATTGACCAGGGCATCAGCCCCCTGCTGGTGCCCATGGTTTTTCTGGACAATCGGAAAGTGTCCGTAAACAAGCCACTGGAAGCCGATGCCGTCCTGACCTTGCACGGGCCTCTGGCCGGGGGGTGATAACTTTATCGGAAACTCCCGCCCCTTTCTTGACTTTCCAGGCAAAAACAAGCACTATTCAGTCAGAAAGGACGTCAGCCGAGATGGAAGAAAAAATCACACAATACTTTACAAACAAAAATGAAGTGGCAGCGGTGTACCTGTTCGGATCCTATGCCTCTGAAAAAAACCACCCCGCAAGTGACGTGGACCTGGCCATCCTGTTTTTGCCGGAATACCTGCCGTCAGCAGACCGGTTCTGTCGCCGGTACCTGACCGACCTTGGCAGAATTCTGAGAAAAGATATCCATCCTGTTGTGATGAACCGGGCCGGGGAGGTACTGCTCAAACAGATTTTCATCAAAGGTAAACGGCTTGTGATGAAAAACCCGGCCTATGTCCGTGAATTCAATATGTTCGCCATGTCCCGGATCGCAGATTTCGGTTTTTATCTGGACAGAATGCAGGCCGGCCTGAAAAAAAAGATGCAGGAGACGATCCATGGTTGACAAAGATGTGCTGTTTGGGAAAATCAGTTCGATAAACAAACATCTGGACCGGGTGAAAAAACAATCGGCAATGCCCCTGGACCGGTTCCTGGCCAGTCCGGATGCCCAGGATATTGTTCTGTTCAATCTGCATCTGGCGGTTCAGGGCTGCATTGACATGGCAGCCCATATTGTCAGCGAACAGGGCATGGGCGTAGCCGGCTCCACCAATGAGCTGTTCTATTTTCTGGAAGAACATGATGTAATCGATGCCGCCCTTTGTGAAAAAATGGCCCGGGCCGTGGGATTGAGAAACCTGATCGTCCATGAATACGGCCGGCTGGATATAAGACAGATACATGAAGCCTGCCGCAATGATATCCAGGACCTTTCCGTCTTTGCCACAGCGATAATGACTGCTTTTAACCTGTAAAGCCAGAAAAAAGAATTTCAGACGCACTAACCCGCAAACTAGTGAAGCTGCAGTGACCGGATGTGCCGGATCAGGTCCGGGAACGGCGGTTTCTCAAAATTTCGTTTTTTCAGGTAGATATTGATCTGGTCGTTGAGCACTTCGGTTTCCGGGAACAGCTCCAGAAGCTGGCCGCTTTCCAGCTCTTTTAACACGGTGTAGCGGGGAACGAACCCCACACCCATGGATGCCAGGGCCGCATTGATGATCCCCCGGACACTGGAGATCCGGATCACGGCGTCACACCCGAAATCCGCGTGACCGGCCAGGGCATTGATGAAATTCTTCCACCAGAGCAGGTCTTTGTCAAAAGACAGCAGGCGGCACCGGGACAGGTCGGCAATGGTCTGAATCCGGCGGTCTGCCATATATGCCCGGGTGACGATCACCACATATTCTTCCCGCATCAACGGCACGCACACCAGGCTTTCATGCACATGAGGGATGCAGTCCACAATGATATCCAGGGCATCTGAGAGCAGCGGATCCAGAAGATCCGGGTCCAGGACGAAATCCACATGGATATGGGGGTGGTGTATCAGAAAAGGGGCCATCCCCTTGATGAGCACGGAGGAGCCGAACTCTACCGGAGCCCCCAGGGTGAGGGAAATCCGATGCCCTCTGCCGGCAGACAGGCGGTCCAGGGTATCCTCGATCCGGTCGAAAATCCCGGTGCACTGCTGAAAAAGAAATTCTCCTTCCCGGGTGAGGCGAAACTTTCTGCCGGCCCGGTCCACCAGGTCATACCCAAGATCTGCCTCCAGCTTTTTGATGGCATGGCTCACGGCGGACTGGGTCAGGCACAGGCGCTGGGCACACCCGGTGTAGCTTTCGGCTTGTGCCAGGGTGTAAAAGGTTTTCAGCTTGTTCAGATCCACCTGCATACCGCCCCCTTTAAAACAGTTGTCCCGGGACGGCCATATCCACAAGCCATTGCTTCCCAAAGGACGTGAATATTCCTAAAGACCATACGGACATGGGGTGATGTGCCGGGCCAGGCATCAGTGTTATTCAGAGCGTTCCCGCTGTTCGGTCACACAATAGATGCCCTCCCCCTTGAACGCCGGACGAAAGCACAGGTTGTCCGAATTGCACAGGGCCGGCCGGGTATCCCCGCTGCGCCACCGGTTGATCAGACCGGGTTCCCGGATCAAAGGC
This sequence comes from Desulfotignum sp., assembly GCA_011389835.1. GTDB lineage: Bacteria > Desulfobacterota > Desulfobacteria > Desulfobacterales > Desulfobacteraceae > Desulfotignum. The sequence continues at coordinate 3,993 of JAABTO010000266.1, forward strand.
CGGCACATGGAAATATAATCGGCAACATTGCCGTTAACCAGTTCCCCTGCCTTTTCAAGGGAACGGATTCCTCCCACAAGAATGACGGGAATATCCAAAGCCTGTTTGTATGCCGCAGCCCCCTGTTCAAAGTACGCTTCCTTTTCCGGCTTGTTAATGCCCAGCCGGCTGGGGGACAATGTTTTGCTGGTGAGAAACCCGCCGGACACCTCGATGGCATCGATGCCTGCCTGTAC
>JAABTO010000267.1 GCA_011389835.1 Desulfotignum sp.
TATATATGAGAAAAAAACGGAGTCCGGTACTGACACCGGCTGAATCCGGTCCGGCTGCCGCCATGGAGCTGGACCGGATCATTGTGAAAGGGGCCCGGGAGCACAACCTTAAAAACATTGATGTGGAGATTCCCAAAAAACAGCTGGTGGTGTTCACCGGCGTGTCCGGGTCGGGCAAATCCAGCCTGGCTTTTGACACCATATTTGCCGAAGGCCAGCGCCGGTATGTGGAGTCGTTGTCCGCCTATGCCAGGCAGTTCATCGGCCAGATGGAAAAACCCCGGTACGACACCATCCGGGGGCTGTCTCCCACCATTGCCATCGAGCAGAAGGCGGCCAGCAAAAATCCCCGGTCCACGGTGGGGACCATCACGGAGATCTATGATTACCTGCGGGTGCTGTTCGCCCGGGTGGGGACCCAGTACTGCATCTGCTGCGGCAACGAGGTGGGCCGGGGCCATGCCCAGGGCATGGTATCCCAGATTCTGGGCCTGCCGGCCGGATCGAAAATCCTGGTCCTGGCCCCGGTGGTGGAGAACCGGAAAGGGGCGCACAGGGAGCAGTTGTCCGCGTTGAAAAAACAGGGGTATGCCCGGGTCCGGGTGGACGGGGTGGTCCAGGACCTGGAAAATATCCAGACCCTGGCCAGAAACAAGAAACACCACATCGAAGTGGTGGTGGACCGGCTGGTGATCAAACCCGATGGGGCATTTGAGGAGCGGCTCACCGATTCCGTGGAAACCGCCCTGAAACTGGGAAACGGCCAGATCATCGTGCACATCCTGGGCAAAGAAGATATGCGGATGAGCGAGGCCCGGTCCTGCTGCGGCATTGCCTATCCCGAGCTTGCCCCCCAGATTTTTTCATTCAACGCGCCCCAGGGTATGTGTCCGGAATGCAACGGCATCGGCACGCTGCTGTCCATGGATCCGGACAAGGTGGTGCCGGACGGAAATTTGAGTATCCGGGAAGGGGCGGTGGTGCCGTGGAAAAACTATTTTATCAAAAACCCCCGGTATCCCAATGACAACTCCTGGGGCATGGGCCAGCTCACCGCCATGGAGGAACAGTGGGAGATCGATTTTGACCGGCCGTGGAAAGACCTGCCCAAATCCCAGAGAGGCCTGCTGCTTCACGGATCGGATACAAAAAAGATGAAGGTGAACTGGCAGTCGGACAAAATCCAGGCCGCCTTCACAAGGACCCATGAGGGCCTGCTCAACACCCTGATGCGGCGGTACAAAAACACCCAGTCCGAAAACCAGAAAAAATACTACACAAAGTTCATGACGGCCGCCACCTGCCCGGCCTGTCATGGAAAACGGCTGCGGGACGAGGTGCTTCATGTCAGAATTGAGGGAAAATCCATCATCGATGTCACGGAAATGACGGTGAAAGAAGCCCACCGGTTTGTGTCGTCCCTGGACCTTGCCGGCAGCCGGCAGCTCATCGCGGCGGAACTGCTCAAAGAGATCCGGGACCGGCTGGGGTTTCTACTGAATGTGGGTCTGGATTACCTGTCCCTGGACCGAAGCGGGCCCACCCTGTCCGGCGGGGAATCCCAGCGGATCCGTCTGGCGTCCCAGGTGGGGTCGGAACTCACCGGGGTGCTGTATATCCTGGATGAACCCAGCATCGGTCTGCACCAGCGGGACAACATCAAGCTGCTGAAAACCCTTCAGCACCTGCGGGATATCGGCAACACCCTGATCGTGGTAGAGCATGACCAGGAAACCATGGAAGACTGCGACTGGATCGTGGACATCGGTCCCGGGGCCGGGCATCTGGGGGGCCGGATCGTGGCCCAGGGCACCCCGCCGGAAATCAGGGCCAATCCCGTCTCCATCACCGGGCGGTTTCTGTCCGGAAAAGAATCCATTGCCGTGCCTGATCAGCGGCGGTCTCCGGATTCAAAAAAATGGGTGACCATCGTCAAAGCGGGAGAAAACAATCTCAAGGATGTGACAGCCCGGTTTCCTTTGGGCCTGCTGATCGCGGTGACCGGGGTGTCCGGGGCCGGCAAGTCCACCCTGATCAACCAGATCCTGTACCCGGCCCTGGCCGTGACCCTGCACGGGTCCCAGATGAGCGTGGGCCGGCACGATGCCATCCAGGGGCTGGCACATGTGGACAAGGTGATCAACATCGACCAGAACCCCATCGGCCGGACACCCCGAAGCAACCCGGCCACCTACACCAAGGTGTTCGACCCCATCCGGGATTTGTTTGCCCGGCTGCCGGAGTCCAGGGCCCGGGGATACAAAAAAGGGCGTTACTCCTTCAATGTCAAAGGGGGCCGGTGCGAAGCCTGTCATGGGGACGGATACATCAAGGTGGAGATGCATTTTCTGGCGGATGTGTTTGTGCCCTGTGAGGTGTGTCGCGGCCGCCGGTTCAACAAGGCCACCCTGGAGATCACGTACAAGGGCCATTCCATTGCCGATGTGCTGGACCTGTCCGTACACCAGGCCCGGGAACTTTTCGACGCCCATCCAAAAATCACCCAGATCCTGGATACCCTCATGGATGTGGGGCTGTCCTATATCAAGCTGGGCCAGGCGGCCACCACATTGTCCGGCGGGGAGGCCCAGCGCATCAAGCTGGCCCGGGAACTGGCCCGGCGCAATACCGGGGACACGTTGTATATCCTGGACGAACCCACCACAGGCCTGCATTTCAGGGATGTAAAACTGCTGCTGGCTGTGCTGCAGCGCTTGACTGATGCCGGCAACACCGTGATCATCATCGAGCACAACCTGGATGTGATCAAGACGGCGGACTGGGTCATGGACCTGGGGCCGGAAGGGGGAGACGGCGGCGGTACCATCGTGGCGGAAGGCCCGCCGGAACAGGTGGCCCGCACAGCCGGCAGCCATACCGGCCGGTATTTGAAAAAGATGCTGGCTTCCGGGTCAGGTGACAGAGAGGCTCAATGCGGTGGCGGGGAAGAATTGAAAAAAGTGTCATGCAGCGCCTGAATCGTGGTATCCAGGCTGTCTTCATCCACCAGAAAATACATGGCCGCGTCCGAAGCCCCGAAAGAGATCATCTCGATGTTGACATCCGCCTTGGAAACCGCGGTGAAACATCGGGCCGCAATGCCCCGGCTGTGGTGAAGGCCTTCCCCCACGATGCTGACCAGGGCCACCCGGGTTCTGGCGGCCGATTCCCTGAACGGCCGCGGGTGAATCTCCCGGACGCAGGCATGGGCGGCCCGGGCGTCATTTTCGGACACCAGCAGGCTGATGCAGGTCTGGGACGTGACCACGGATTTGATATTGATGCCTTTGTCTGACACAGCCCCCGTGATCAGGGACAGAATCCCCTGCCGGGCCCCGACGCCTGATGCGTGGATTTTTAAAATGGCCACATCCCGGGTGTAGGAAACGCTTTTGATGACGGTATCGGCTTCCCTGGCACGGCCGGTGATCCGGCTGCCACGGGTATCCGGGTCATAGGTGTTTTTGACGGCGATATCGATGCCTGCCTGCCGCACCGGCTCCACGGTCCTGGGGTGCAGGATCCCGGCACCGGTATAGGCCAGTTCCGCGGCCTCTTCATAGGTCAGTTCAGGAATCAGCCGGCACTCGGGGATGTTGTCAGGGTCCGCCGACATGAACCCCGGGGTGTCTTTCCAGATTTCCAGCAGGTCCGCAGACACGCCGGCCGTGACCACGGCTGCGGAATAGTCGGAACCGCCCCTGCCGAAGGTGGTGACCTCTCCGGTGTCGCTGATGCCGTAAAATCCGGGAACAAACAGAATTCGGTTTTCCGTGACCTGCCTTCCCAGGCGCAGGGACAGGTTTTCCCGGGTGGGGGCCATCAGGGCCGTGGCATCCATGAATTTGCCGTCCGTGATGATACCGGCTTCTTCGGGCAGGACCACCCCGGTGTCGATGCCCCTGCCGGCCATGGCCGCCGCCAGGATCATGGCGGCCATCCGTTCCCCGGACACGGCGATCATGTCCCGCATCCGGGGGGTGGCCTCCCGGGTGAAGCTGATCCCGAAATAGTACCGTTCCAGTTTGCCCATCAGTTCCGCAAGCGACTGCCGGGCCTTGTTTTTTTCTTCAGGGGTTTGCACCAGGGTGTCGATGAGGACCTGGTGCCGGGTTTTTATGTCCAGAATCACCGGTTCGATATTTTTTTCAGATGCCAGTGCCGCGTCAATCCCGGAAATAAGGATATTGGTGATCCCGTAAAATGCGGATACCACAAAGATGT
>JAABTO010000054.1 GCA_011389835.1 Desulfotignum sp.
TTGTTAGAAATTGATAATTTCACCATTGAAAAGGTCCTGGGCATGTTGTACCAGCGGATGCTGGACAGCCGCCTGCCTGGCCTTGATATCCTCGGGTCCGGCCCCGTTCCGAACCGCTGGCCGGGTGTCGGTTGCGACATGGATGGTCAATGTCCTGCCCAGAAATGTTTGGCACTGCCTGGCCAGTTCTTTCTGTTTGGCAGTCAGCCGTTTGCGGTCAAAGTCGGTGCAGTCGGACAGGTGCAGTTCCAGGGCGGTTTCGGATTCCGACGTGATCCTGCCCCGGCTGAGCAGCTTATGCAGTGACGGCATCTGTGTGTTGATGCGTGTTAAAAACCCATCCCAGGTCCGGGGCATATCAGGGGCCTGTGGCGGTGCCGGATCGGCTGTTTCCCGGACGCCGTTCACCGGAGTATCCGGTTCGGCAGCCGGTGAATACGCGGGTGCAACAGGGGGCACGGCGGCTGCGGAAGCGCTTTCTGCGGACCTGTCTGCCGGGGAGGGGCAGACTTCTCCGGGGGGGGTGTCTGTTCCGGTTTCACCGGATCTGATTTGCCGGGCCAGAAGATCCAGCTGGCGGATGATCCGGTCGATGGATGCGCCGGCCCGCACCTGGAGCAGTTTGAACAAAACGGTTTCAATGGCGATTCGGGTGTGGGAGGTGCGTTTGACCATGTCTTCATCGGTCAGCAGCACCTGGAGCAGCTGCCCCGGATATGCGTCCGGCAGGTTTGCCACCAGGGCGTGGATCCGCTGTTTTTCGTCTGCCGTCAGATTGACGGCCGGATGGTCCGGCCCGCATTGCCGGATCACGGTCATATGCCTGACATGACCGATCAGATCCCCGTAAAATTTCTTTAGATCCATGCCGGTGTCATTGACACGGTCCACCAGGGCGATCAGGGCCGGCACATCTTTGTCAAACAGGGCCTGAGTCAGTTCATGCATGATGCGCCGGTCCGGCACCCCGAGCCGGTCCACGACCATGGCATGGGAGATCTGTTTTTCAGGCGCGGCAGACAGCATCCGGTCCAGCAGGCTCAAGGCATCCCGGACCGAACCGTCCGCTTCCAGCGCGATCAGGTCCAGGCCTGTGTCCTGGACGGAGAAGCCTTCTTTGGTGCAGATCTTTTTCAGCAGTTCGGAGATGGCATCCAGTGGAATCCGGGCAAGATCATGGCGCTGACACCGGGACAGGATCGTGGCCGGAATTTTGTGGACTTCGGTGGTGGCAAAGATGAACAGCACATGGTCCGGCGGTTCTTCCAGCGTTTTGAGCAGCGCGTTGAACGCGGCGGTGGACAGCATGTGCACTTCATCGATGATATAGATCTTATACGGCGCTGCCGCAGGCATGTAGGTGACGTTTTCCCGCAGATCCCGGACCTGGTCCACGCTGTTGTTGGAGGCCCCGTCGATTTCGAACACATCCGCGCTGTGGCCGGCGATGATCTCGGTACAGGATTTGCACTGGTTGCACGGGGCGGGGGTGGGGCCGGTGGTGCAGTTCATGGCTTTGGCCAGAATCCGGGCGATCGTGGTTTTACCGGTGCCCCGGGGGCCGGTGAACAGAATGGCATGGGCCACCCGGTCCTGTAAAACAGCGTTCACCAGCGTGGTGGTCACATGGGACTGGCCCACGACATCGTCAAATGTCTGGGGCCGGTATTTGAGTGCTAAAACCTGATATGACATGATGTCCGAAGGGGGTGTGGCGGAGAGGGAGGGATTCGAACCCTCGGTACCCGGTTAGGATACACACGCTTTCCAGGCGTGCACCTTCAGCCGCTCGGCCACCTCTCCGCAGTCAATTAATCTGGGAAAAATAGACTCTTTTTGATCCGGTGTCAAGGATTAAACGATCCTGGCTTATGGAAATCACCACTGCAGCAGGGCCTGGTGCTCTTGGGTGGGGGTGCCGTCGGCATGGTACAGATACAGGGGGGGGCAAACGCACGCCGTTGCTTTCACCGCCTTTACCGCACACAGAATCACCCGGTCGGCCCGGCCCCGGGGGTGGAAATGGATCCGGCGCAGCCATTCCACGCCGAACCCTCTGTGTTTCAATGCCGGTGTCAGATCCTGAATGCGGGATGCCGGCAGAATCAGGTGCAGATGTCCCCCGGGGCTCAGAAACGCATCTGCTGCGGCCGCCAGGGCCGGGATGTCCAAGGTGAGTTCATGGCGGGCCAGGGCCCGTCCCGGATCCGGGCTCAGTCTGCCGGCACCGGTTTTCCCGTAGGGCGGATTGGAAACCACCCGGTCGATGGGAAGGGGAATATCGGCCCGGGTGAGGGTCCGGACATCCTGGTGCACAATCTTGACCCGGGCGTCCAGCCGGTTGGCTGTGGTGTTTTTTTCAGCCAGATGTGCCAGGGATTTTTGAATGTCAATGCCCATGACCCGGATGCCCGGATGCCGGGATGCCAGAATCAGGGAGATAATGCCGCAGCCGCAGCCGATATCCATGACCGTTTCTCCGGGTTCAGGCAGAAGATGACCCGCCAGGATCACCGGATCCAGAGAAAACCGGTATCCGGTCTTCGGCTGGCAAAGGACCAGGGGCGGATCGAACAGGGTGTCAACCGTGTATGCTGCCAATCTTGAACCGGATCTGCCGGACCAGCGGCTGATCCAGTTGCATGTTGATATTGGCGGTCATCTGTTTTTCCAGAAATTTGAGCTGATGGATCCACGAGGAACTGGATACATGAACAATGAGCATGCCGTCCCTGAAAGCAAATGGTTTGGCGTTCAGGGCGATCACCTGGCCCACGGCCGTTTCCCAGACATCCCAGATCCGGGTCATTTCCGTGTCATCGGCCGGCCGGTATTTTTGCAGGGCCGTGGCGAGAATGTCCCGGATATGAATCAGTTTGCGGTCGTTTGAATCTACGGTCACGGCAAGTCCTTTTTTGGGGGTTGGTTCAACAGTATCCCTCTATAGCACGAAACCGGGGCGTGTGGGTATGTTTTTTTGACAGGGACGTCTGGGCGGGATCAGATACCGGCGTTCGAAATTTATTGCCTTTTGGGGTTGATAATATTATATTGACTCTTTAGTATGTAAGGTTCATCAATGATTTTTTCGTAAACAACAAACAGGAACACATGATTCATGAATTGGGATTGGGAAAAGCTGAGGGAAAATCAGCAGAAATATGAACAGAACCGGAGCGGCGGCGGTGGACCGGGCATGCCCAGACCGCCGCAGATGAATGAAATTTTCAACAAGTTCAAGGGATTTAAATTCCCGGGCATCTTTATCGGGATCATTGTGCTGCTGGCACTGTACCTGGCATCTTCCACGTTTTTTACCGTGGACAGAAGCGAGGTGGGGGTTGTACAGCGGTTTGGAAAATTCAACCGCCTTGCCCAGCCCGGTTTGAATTTCAAACTGCCCACAGGCATTGAAAAGGTCACAAAGGTCAATGTCCGCACCCCCGAGACCGAAGAGTTCGGTGTGCGGGCAGCGGAAAGTGCCGGGGCTTATGGAAACGCATCTGAATCCTCCCTGATGCTTACCGGTGACCTGAACGTGGGCGTGGTGCCCTGGATCGTCCAGTACCGGCGGGCAGATCCCCGGGCCTATCTGTTCAATGTCAAGGATGTGACCTCGCTGCTGCGCAACATGTCCGAAGCCACCATGCGGACCGTGGTGGGGGACCGCAGCATCAACGAGGTCATCACCGAACGGGCCGAGATCGCCCAGGCGGCCCGGGAGATGCTCCAGAAGGAACTGGACAATGCCCAGGCAGGGATTGCCATCGTGAACATCGAGATGAAGCGGACCAATGTGCCCGAGCCGGTGCAGGCTTCCTTCAACGAGGTGAACCAGGCGATCCAGGAAAAAGAACAGACCATCTACAGGGCCAAAGAGGAGTACAACAAGGCCGTGCCCCTGGCCCGGGGTGAGGCCCAGCGGGTGATCAAGGATGCGGAAGGGTATGCCATCGACCGGGTGAACCGGGCACAGGGGGATGCGGCCAAGTTTCTGGATGTGTATGACGCATATGCCCAGGCCCCGGACGTGACCCAGAAACGGATGTATCTGGAAACCATGCTGGATGTACTGCCCAGAATCGGGGCCAAGTACATTATTGATTCAGACCAGAACAATGTCCTGCCCCTGTTGAACATGGGGGAGGGCATGCTTCAGGACAGATTTCTTCAAAAAGGTGAATAATATATGAATTCGCAGCATATCAAAGTATTGGGCATAGCGGTTTTGGTCATTTTGGCCGTGATCGTTTATGATGCCGCATTTATCGTGGATGAAACCGAGCAGGTGGTCATCACCCAGTTCGGCCGGATCACCGGAGACCCGGTGACGGAGCCGGGGCTGAACTTCAAGTTGCCCTTTATCCAGAAAACCAATTATTTCCCCAAGCACCTGCTGGAATGGGACGGATCCCCCGGCCAGATTCCCACCCGGGACAAGACCTATATCTGGGTGGATACCTTTGCCAGATGGCGAATCACAGACCCGTTGACCTATTTTCAGACGGTAAAGGATGAATTCTCCGCCCTCAAGCGGCTGGACGACCTGATCGATCCAGCCACCCGGAACCTGATCAGTTCCTACCCCCTGGCGGAGATCGTTCGCAACACGGACCGGCCCATGGATACGTTCGAGGGGTTCGGTATCGATACCGAAGAACAGCTTGAAGAGCAACGGCCCAGACGGGTCCGGTATACCGTGAACCTGGGTCGGGAAGAGATCACCCGCCGCATTGTGGCTCAGGCCAGTGAAAAACTCGAAGAGTTCGGTATCGAGCTGGTGGATGTGAAGATCAAGCGCATCAATTATATAGACAGCGTGCGGCGCTCCGTGTATGACAGAATGATCGCGGAACGGAACCAGATCGCGGAAAAGTTCCGGGCTGAAGGCCGGGGAGAGGCCAGCAATATCCGGGGTGAAAAGGAAAAAGACCTTCAGGTGATCAAGTCGGAAGCCTACCGCACGGCCCAGGAAATCAAGGGTAAGGCGGATGCTGAAGCGTCCCGCATCTACGCGGGTGCCTATGGCAGGGATCCGGAATTCTATGCGTTTTTAAAGACCATGGACCTGTATTCCCAGGCCCTGGAAAAGGACAGCTCCCTGATTCTGTCCACGGATTCGGATCTGATGAAATATATGAAAGGCTCCGGCCGGTAAGGGTTGCCAGGCCCGGTGCAAACATTAAAGGGCGGCCCGGGGTGAAAGGTTTCACCCCGGGCCGCCCTTTGATTTTATCAGCACAGATACCTGCTATTTCTTCTTTCTCTGATGCCTGGTTTTGGCCAGCAGTTTTCTGTGTTTGTGTTTGCGCATTTTTTTACGTCTCTTTTTGATGACACTGCTCAAAAAAATCACCTCCTTTAAAAGTCTTTAAAATGTTTTATTGTCAGGTTAAAAGTAAATAATAACATACAATTTATGTTAATGTCCATTTTTTTTTATCTGGAGACCATGGAAGCACAAACAGACCGGTTTTTCAATGCAGGTGAACTGGAAATGGTGGCCCGGGCCGCCGTAATCTGTGAAGATCTGGTGAACAGCCATTATAAACTGTCGTCCAGTCAATGGCTGAAAAACAGGTATGATATCCGCACGGCCCGACATCTGACTCCCCATGAACGGGTGGACGGGCCGTTCGCCCAGGTGATGAAATATGAAGGGCAGAAAACCGAAGTGCCTCTGGGATCGGCCCGGTTCAGCCTGTATACGGTCTGTCTTCAGGATCCGGCCATCCTCAGGACCGTTGCCGTAACCCCGTGCATTGATCTGTTCCCGTTTCTGGTCTATGTGCTGGTGCATGAACTGGTGCATGTGGTGCGGTTTCTGCAGTTTCACCACCGGTATGAACATGCATCGGAAGCATCCGTGACCCTGGCCGAAGAAAAAAAAGTGCACTGCCTGACCTATGGAATCCTTGCGCCGGTCACCCTGGATGGTTTGAAACAAGTGTTTGATTTTTTTGAACAATGGCGGATCGACCATGGCCAGTGACATCCGGTAAAATTTTAAAAAAACCTGCCTTGACAGGCAACAAATGCTTATTATTATATCAATGATTTTTCAAGCAGTCATTCACGCTTAAAAAAGGAGAAAGAAAGAATGCCGGTTTATGAGTATCAGTGTTCAGTATGCAAGCATATTGAAGAAGCCTTTCAAAAAATTTCAGACGCACCTTTGACGGTCTGTCCAAAATGCCGGGGGTCGCTGAGCAAGATCATTTCCCACAGTTCTTTTCATTTGAAAGGGTCCGGCTGGTATGTGACCGATTACGGCGGATCCAAGACCCGGACGGACAATAATCCGGACAAATCTCCGGGCGAGCCTTCGAAAACAACGTGTGCCGCGTCATCTGACACATCCAAAAAACAAGATGCCACATAGCAGACGTTGATACATAACCTGATTATTCAACACAACCAACCAATTAAACAGCAAAAAAGCAAAAGGAGAAGTACATCATGAGTTTGAGACCATTGAGCGACAGAATTCTGGTTCAGCGGACCGCAGAAGATGAAAAAACCAAAGGCGGCATTATCATTCCGGATACTGCCAAGGAAAAACCGGCCGAAGGCAAGGTAGTGGCCACCGGTAACGGACGGATGGGCGAAGACGGCAAGCTGCTGCCCATGGATGTCAAAGTCGGAGACCGGGTGTTGTTCAGCAAATACGGCGGCACGGATGTGAAAATCGACGGTGACGACTACCTGATTCTGCGCCAGGATGACGTACTGGGTATTATTGAATAACCCGATATCCAAGTCCTGAAACCCTGATACCCAAAAACGTAAATACTTAAACATATATGGAGATGAATAAAAATGGCTAAAGAAATCAAATATGATGCCAAAGCACGTGAAGCAATGCTCAAAGGTGTGAAAGCCCTGGCAGATGCCGTTGTCGTCACCCTGGGACCCAAAGGAAGAAATGTGGTGATCGAAAAATCCTGGGGTTCCCCTACCGTGACAAAAGACGGTGTGACCGTTGCCAAGGAAATCGATCTCGAAGACAAATTCGAAAACATGGGCGCCCAGATGGTCAAGGAAGTGTCTTCCAAAACCTCTGATATGGCCGGTGACGGTACCACCACTGCCACGGTGCTGGCACGCGCCATCTATGAAGAAGGACAGAAACTGGTGGTGGCCGGCAACAATCCCATGGGGATCAAACGCGGTATCGACAAGGCCGTGGCCAAAATCACCGAAAAACTGCAAGAACTGTCCAAACCTACCAAAAACCAGAACGAAATTGCCCAGGTCGGCACCATTTCAGCCAACAGTGACGAAACCATCGGCAACATCATTGCCGAGGCCATGGACAAAGTGGGCAAAGAGGGCGTCATCACCGTTGAGGAAGCCAAATCCATGGAAACCACCCTGGAAGTGGTGGAAGGCATGCAGTTTGACAGGGGATATCTGTCTCCGTATTTTGCCACGGATACCGAAAAAATGGTCGCTGCCATGGACAACCCCTATGTGCTGATCTGTGAAAAAAAGATCTCTTCCATGAAAGACCTGCTGCCGGTTCTGGAAAGCATTGCCAAAACCGGTAAACCCCTGGTGATCATTGCCGAGGATATCGAGGGTGAAGCCCTGGCCACCCTGGTTGTGAACAAGCTGCGCGGCACCCTGAACGTGGCGGCCGTGAAAGCACCGGGTTTCGGTGACAGAAGAAAAGCCATGCTCGAAGATATCGCCGTTCTCACCGGCGGCCAGGTGGTGTCCGAAGACATCGGCATCAAGCTGGAAAACGTCACGCTCCAGGATCTGGGCCAGGCCAAGTCCATCAACATTGACAAGGATACCACCACCATCGTGGACGGTGCCGGTTCCAGAGAAGCCCTGGAAGGCCGGGTCAAGATGATCCGTGCCCAGATCGATGAAACCTCTTCCGACTATGACAGAGAAAAACTGCAGGAACGTCTGGCCAAGCTGGTGGGCGGTGTGGCGGTCATCAACGTGGGTGCTGCCACGGAAACCGAGATGAAGGAAAAGAAAGCCCGGGTGGAAGACGCCCTGAACGCCACCCGTGCAGCCGTGGAAGAAGGCATCGTGCCCGGCGGCGGCGTGGCCCTGGTCCGGTGTATCGATGGCCTTAAGGACCTGGATGTGACCGGCGAGGAAAAACTGGGCGTGGCCGTGGTGGCCAGAGCCATCGAGGAACCGTTGCGCAAGATTGCCGATAACGCCGGTGTGGAAGGATCCGTGGTCATCAACAAGGTCAAGGAAGGCAAAGGCGCGTTTGGTTACAACGCCCTGACCGGTGTGTACGAAGACCTGATCGAGGCCGGTGTCATCGATCCCAAGAAAGTGGTGCGGTTTGCTCTGCAGAATGCAGCTTCTGTTGCATCGGTCATGCTCACCACCGAAGCCATGATTGCCGAAAAGAAAGAGGAAAACCCGGCACCGCCAATGCCCGGCGGCGGCATGGGCGGCATGGGTGGCATGGGCGGCATGATGTAGCCCATACATCCGTAATTGATTGACAAAAAAGCCCCTTTAACCTGTTTTAAAGGGGCTTTTTTTGTTTCCAGGTTCTGGGGTTCCGGGGTCAGGCCTTGCATTTTTGATGTTTCTCCCAGAAACATCAAAAATGCAAGGCCTGACCCCGATTCTCCCCCGATTCTCATTGGTTCTCACTTGACAGAATCGTCTGCCTCATATAGAAATCGAGGGACATTCACAGATATTCAACACCAAGCGAGGGACTATGACGACTGAGACAATCGGACTGCTTTACATGCTGGCGGATGCCGGACCTGTGGTAAAGTTTGTCATGCTCGTGCTCCTGTTTTTTTCCATTATCACATGGGCCATCATTTTTATAAAATTCCGGTATTTCCGCAAGGCGTTTCAGGAGGCTGCGGATTTTACCGACATCTTCTGGCAGTGCCGGACCCTGGCGGATGCGTTTGCCAAGGCCAAGGCATTGAGATCCAGCCCGGCAGCCCGGATTTTCATTCCCGCCTACATGGAAATGAACCGGTCCCGGGGAAAAGACAGCCCGCTTACTTCCCATAACCTGGACAGTGTTCAGCGAACCCTGCGCCGTGCCATCACGGTTGAAATCCATCGGTACCGGCAGCTGGTGCCGTTTCTGGCCACGGTGGGGAATACCGCCCCGTTTATCGGGCTGTTCGGCACGGTATGGGGGATCATGCATACATTCCAGGGCATCGGTCTGAGCGGGTCCGCCAGCCTGGCCGTGGTGGCCCCGGGTATTTCAGAAGCGCTGATCGCCACGGCCGCCGGCCTGGCCGCTGCCATTCCCGCCGTGATGGCCTACAATCATTTTACAGACAAAATCCGGGTGTTGAATTCGGAACTGGAAATGTTTTCCTCCGATCTGTTGAATATCATTGAACGGGACGTTCAAAACCAAATGGAGGCATGATGCAGTTTGAATCCGGTAATGACGCATTGATGTCCGACATCAACGTCACCCCGTTTGTGGATGTGATGCTGGTGCTGCTGATCATTTTCATGGTCACGGCCCCCATGATGGTCCAGGGGGTGGATGTGGACCTGCCCGTCACCACGGCGGCGCCTCTGCCCGCCAGTGAGGATCATCTGATCATTTCCGTGGACAGGGACCGCGCGGTGTATCTGAACAACCAGGAGGTGTCGGTGGCGTTTCTGGCCGAGAAACTCGGCGCGATTCTGGAAAATCTGGATTCGGATGCCGTGTACCTCAAGGCGGACAGACAGGTCCCTTACGGCGTGGTGGTTCATGTGATGTCCCAGATCAAAAAGGCGGGGGTGAAAAGCCTGGGCATGATCACCCTGCCGGACGACGAGGATGCAGATGCATCCTGACATGCGGGCGCGATGACACAAGCAGGCAAAATCAGCAATACCAGACAAAAAAACCGTGACAGAGCCGGTATCGGAAACCGGCGGCTGGCCGTGTATGTGGGGATCTCCGTGTGCGCGCACGCCCTGTTTTTTCTGATGAGCATATGGCTGGTCCAGTTCAAGGTACCATACCTGACACCGGACGTGGTGCAGGTGGACCTGGTGTCTTTTGCCCCGGGGGAACCCGGAGGGCCGGCCGTTCCGGAAAAAGGACCGGATCCGGTACCGATGCCGTCTTCTTCAGTGGACACCGTGCCGGAACCAGTGGCGCCGGAAACCCCGGATCCGCCGGCGCCCGACCCCCCGGCCCCGGATCCGGCACCCGTGTCTGTGCTCAAACCCGATGTCGGCCTCAAGTCAAAACCCAAAAATCTCGAAGAGCTGATGGCGGAGAAAAAAGATCCGCCAAAGCCGGAACCGGCGGAATCCGCCCCAAAAAAACCGGCACCGGCGCCCTCGAAAAAAGCGGAAAAACCGGACAAACCAGAGCCTGACACACAGCAGCAGCTGGCCCGGGCCATGGAACGCCTGGCCAGAACCGTGGAAGAGCAGGATCAGCCATCATCGGCTTCCGGCAGCGGCACCGGACCGGTGTCAGGATCCGGCACCGGTGACGGATCGGGCCGAAAAGGCGGAACCCCCCTGGATTTTTACAAGATGGTGCTGCAATCCGCTATCCAGCAGAACTGGGTGTTCAATGAAATGCTGGCCGGACTGGACCAGAACCTGGAGGTCCGGATTCTGATAAAAATTTTAAAAAACGGGGAAATCCGGGACATCAGTTATGAAACCCGGTCCGGAAATACCTATCTGGACCAGAGTGCCAAACGGGCGATTCAGCGGGCCAACCCGTTGCCGGCCCTGCCCAAAGGCATGGCCTCCTATGATGTGGTGGTGATTTTCACCCCGAAAGGATTGAGATGACCATGCGGTGTGTATTGTCTGTCATGATGTTTTTTCTGATCTGTTCGTTTTTGTTTCCGGTCCGCGCGCATGCGGCCGCCTATGATACCATTCAGGTCAGCAACCCGTTTCTCAACAAGACCCCGGTGGCGGTGCCGGCATTCAAGGCGTTGACCGGCACGCCGGCGGAAACGGACCTGGGCGCGAACGCCCATCAGATTCTTGAAAACGGACTGGCGTTCACCGGATATCTCAAACAGGTCAACCCGAATGCGTTTCTGGCCGATCCGTCGCAAACCGGTATCCGGATGTCGGAGATCGATTTCAGGGACTGGAACGGGATCGGCGCGGAGCTGCTGATCACCGGCGGGGTCGAACAAAAAAACGGACAGGTGAAACTGGAACTGCGGCTGTTTGACACGTTCAACACCCAGATGTTGAAAGGCAAGGTTTACACCGGCGAACCGTCCCAGATCCGGCGCATGATTCATCTGTTCTGCGCGGAAGTGTCCCATGCCCTCACCGGCAAGTGGGGCGTATTTGCCAGCAAACTGGCGTTTGTTTCCACGGTGGACGGAAACAAGGAGATTTTTGTGAGTGATTTCGACGGACACAACCCGACCCGGATTACCCGGTCTAACAGTATCTCCCTGTCTCCAGCCTGGTCGTCCGACAGCCGGTGGCTGGCATACGTGTCCTATGCCGGCGGCAAGCCGGATATCTATATCCGTGACCTGGCCCGGGACCGGGTCACGGTCATTGACCGGGACGGCATGAACATCACCCCGGCCTGGATGCCGGGAAAAGAGACACTGGCCGCGGCCCTGAGTTTTTCCGGGAACCAGGAAATATATCTGTTGACCCGGCAGGGAGAAATGATTAAAAAGGTAACCAGCAGCTGGGGAATCAATGTGTCGCCGCAGTTTTCACCGGACGGCGGCAAACTGGCGTTCGTTTCCAACCGGTCCGGAAGCCCCCAGGTCTATATCAAGGATCTGGGGACCGGGGAGGTGAACCGGGCGACGTTTCAGGGAGGTTACAACACCTCACCGGCCTGGTCACCGGATGGAAAGAAACTTGCCTATGTGGGAATTGAAAAGAACCGGATCGATATCTACCTGATCCAGCTGGACAGGGGCCCGGGCATGCCGGTGCAGTTGACCCGGGGTCAGGGGGACAATGAAGACCCGTCCTGGTCACCGGACGGCAATCTGATCGTTTTTACATCGACCCGTGAGGGGCAGGGGCCGGCACTGTACATGATGACGGCGGCGGGAACAGACCAGCGCCGGCTCATGAAAATGCCGGGTCGCCAGACCCAGCCCCGCTGGTCCGGGCCCGTGACAAACGGGGAGTAGGGGTCAGGGACAGGAAATCAGCAGGCAATTTTATCAATCAAGGAGGTTGTGATGAACAGAAAGTTGGGGATTTATGTATTGATGGCGGTTCTTGTGGCCGGACTTTTTTTAACGGCATCCTGCGCAAAGAAAACCGTGGTTTCCGATGCCACGACCATTGAAGATCAGGCAAAGACAGCGGCGGATGCGGCAGCCGAAGCCGAAGCAGCCAGGAAAGCGGAACAGGAACGTATCCGTCAGCAGGAACTTCAGGAAGAGGCCGCCAGAAAAGAGCAGACCGTAAAGGCCAGAACCCGTTTTTTGAACCAGCACATTCATTTTGAATTCGACAGTGCCCAACTGACGGATACGGCCAAGGCCCTGCTTCGGGAAAAAGCGGACTGGCTCAAGGCCAATCCGGGAACAAGCATCGTCATCGAAGGGCACTGTGATGAAAGGGGTACCACGGAATACAACCTGGCTTTGGGCGAACGCCGTGCCGCCGCAGCCAAGCAGTACCTCCAGGATCTGGGTATCGGCGCCTACCGGATGACCACGGTCAGTTACGGGGAGGAACGGCCCCTGGATCCGGGGCAGAACGAGGCGGCTTACAGCAAGAACCGCCGGGCCCAGTTCGTATTGAAATAACGGTCTGTGGGGGATTTTCCGGGGTCCGGCCGGGCATGGTGCATGTCCGGCCGGACCCCGGCTGTATATACAGGCCAGGGAGGAATCATGAAATACATCGCGTTTCTAGTCAGCATGGCGATATTACTGCTGCTGTCAGGGTGTGTGGCACCGGATCAGTACCGGGCACTGGAAAACCGGGTCCATGCCCTGGAAATGGACAATGCCCGGCTCAAGGCGTTGCAAACAAAATTTGACGGCCTGTCGGCGGAGCTGTCCGCCGCCGTTGAAGCGCTGGAAAAAACCGTGCAGGCAAACGATCAGGATTTTCGGGAACGGATTGCCGAGATCAATCAGGACCTGCAGCAGGTGCACAAAAAATACGGGCAGCTGCAGGGGGTGATGGAGGAGACCGCGTATCAACTCGGCACCACCGACCTGGGCACCCGGCCGAATCTGACACAGGTTCTGGACCGGATGGACCGTGCGGTTTCCCGCAATCACACCCGGATCATCCGGCTGGAGACCTATATGGGATTCGAGCCCACCGTGCCGGGCGTTGATGACACCAATGGACCGGATACACCGGCGCCGGATACATATGACGGACAACCCCCCACGCCTGTGTCCGATAAAGCCGCCTATGAACAGGCCAAAAAGACCTTTGATAACGGAGACATGGACGCTGCCCGGATCCAGTTCGAGAATTTTATCAACACGTTTCCGGAGTCATCTTTGGCCGGCAATGCCCGGTTCTGGATCGCAGACAGCTATTATGTAGAAAAATGGTATGAAAAAGCGATCCTGGAGTACCAGAAGGTGCTCGAAGAACATCCGGATTCCAATAAAGTGGCGGCGGCCCGGCTCAAACAGGGATATGCCTTTGCCGAACTGGGGGAAACCGCCAATGCCCGTCTGATTTTAAACGAGCTGATCAACCGGTATCCAGACTCCCGGGAAGCCGGATTTGCCAGAGAGAAGCTCAAAAAGCTCCAGTGACGGACACGACATTCAGGGTGGTCGGGGTGGATCCGGGTCTGGCCGGCACCGGCATCGGCGTGGTGGAAGGGGATGCCTGTTCGGTGATCCGTTACTCGTTTGGGTGTGTGGCAACGGCATCGACAGATCCACTGCCGTTGCGGCTGGACACGATCTATACCCGTATCCGGTCGTTTCTGGCAGACCAGGCCCCGGATCTGGTGGTGATTGAGGACATCTATTCACTGGAAAAATATCCGGGGTCCGGCATTCTGCTGGGCAAGGTGTCCGGGGTGCTGCTGGTGGCGGCATTCAGGGCCGGGGCCCGGGTAGAGGAAATTGCGGTGCGGGAAGCCAAAAAAATTGTCTGCGGCAACGGCAATGCAGACAAGTTTCAGATGGAACGGGCGGTCCGTCATTTTCTGAACCATCCGGAGCCCATACGGCCCTTTCATGCGTCCGACGCCCTGGGGCTGGCCATCACCGGATATTTCCGGTACAGGAAAAATTAAATGATCGGATATCTTGAGGGACAGCTTCTGGAATGCCATGCGGATGCGGTGCTGCTGCTGGCCGGGCAGGTGGGGTATGAGGTGCTGGTCAGTCCGTTCACCCGGTCCCGGGTGATGGCCCTGTCCCCGGAAGCGCCGGTCCGGCTGCATATCTACTACCATGTGACCGAACGTCAGCCCAGACCGGTGCTCATCGGATTTCTGGAGCAGAAAGACAAGGCGTTTTTTCAAATGTTTCTTTCTGTTTCCGCCATCGGGCCGGTCAAGGCAGTCAAGGCAATGATCCGGCCGGCAGGGGAAATTGCTGCGGCCATTGAAGATAAGCAGGTGTCGGTGCTGGCAAAACTGCCCGGCATCGGTCCCCGGACCGCCGAGAAAATCATTGCCACGCTCCACGGCAAAACCCGGGAATTTGCCGAAAGAACGCACGCCGGTCCCCCGGTTTCCCCGGTCGAGCCGGTGCCGGACAACCCGGACATGGTGACCATGGTGACCGGGGTTCTGGTGGACCAGCTGGGGCACTCCCCTGCCTCGGCCCAGCGCATGATCCGGGCCGCGCTTGAGAAAAATTGTGGTATCCAGACCCCGGAGGCCCTGCTGGATGCCATTTACCAGGAAGGACCCTGAACATGGCCGATGATATTCTCTCATTCCAGTCAGATGCCAAAGGGGTGGTCACTCCCCGAAAGACCACCGAGGATCAGGTGCCGGACATGGTGTCTCTGCGGCCGGAACAGTTTGAGGACTACGTGGGGCAGGCCGCCACCGTGGAAACGCTGAAGATCGCCATTCAGGCGGCCAAACTCAGGAACGAGCCCCTGGACCACATTCTGCTGCACGGCCCGCCAGGTCTGGGAAAAACCACCATCTGCCATATCATTGCCAATGAAATGGGAAAGGATCTCACGATCACCTCCGGCCCGACCCTGGAAAAGGGTGGAGACCTCATGGGGATTCTGACCCATCTGTCGGACGGAGAGTTTCTGTTCATCGATGAAATTCACCGGATCCCCAAGGTGGTGGAGGAATTTCTGTACCCGGCCATGGAAGACTTTGCCGTGGATTTCATGTTTGACAAGGGCATTCACGCCCGCAGTCACCGGTACCGGCTCAAGCGGTTCGTGCTGGTGGGGGCCACCACCCGGGTGGGGCTGCTTTCCTCGCCCCTGCGGGACCGGTTCGGCCTGTTCCGGACCCTGGATTTTTACACCCCCGAAGAACTGGTGGTCATTATCCTGCGCTCGGCCCGGCTCCTGGACACCCAGATCACGGATAACGGGGCCATGGCCCTGGCCGGCCGGTCCCGGGGCACTCCCCGGATCGCCAACCGGCTGCTCAAGCGGGTGCGCGATTTTGCCCAGGTCCGGTCGGACGGCCGGGTGACCCGGGACGTCGTCCAGGCGGCCCTGGCCCTGGAAGGGATCGACCCGTTGGGTCTCACCCGCCTGGACCGCAGTTATCTTGAGACCATCATCGATTTTTACCACGGCGGTCCGGTGGGCATCGAAGCCATTGCCGCCACCCTTCAGGAGGAAACCGATACCCTGGTGGATGTGGTGGAACCGTTTCTGCTGAAAATTGGCCTGGTGCTGCGAACCTCCAGCGGGCGGAAAGCCTCGGACAGTGCGTACCAGCACCTTGAAAAACCCCCGCGGACCCGGTAAGGCGGTAGAAAAATCATGAAAACAATGATCTGGTGTCTGGTCTGGTGGCTGACCTGGGGAATGACGGCCCAGAGTGAAACAGGTCCGGTGCCCGTGCTGTCGGAATCAACGTTTGTTCAATCCATGCCGTTTCCCGCGGCAGTGATCCTGCTGCCGCCGGGGGAACATGCAGTGCTGGTGGAAAAACAGACCCAGCGGTTTTATGTCTACGGCACAGATCCGGTCACCGGCGGGGTGACCCGGGTGGTGGACACCGCCTGTTCCACCGGGGAGATGCCTGGTCCCAAACAGGTGGAAGGCGACAAAAAAACCCCGGAAGGCATCTATTTTCTCATCGATGAGCACCTGGAAAAGGATCTGACCCCCACCTACGGCCCCAGGGCGTTTCCCACGGACTATCCCCATCTGCTGGACCGGCGGCAGAAGAAAACCGGATACGCCATCTGGATCCACGGCACGGACAAGCCGTTGAAACCCAGGGACACCAACGGGTGCGTGGCTCTGGAAAATGCGGATGTGCTGCGCTTGTCCGGGTATGTCACCCGGTATGTCACCCCGGTGATCATCCAGGAAACCATCCAATATGCCGATCCGGAAACGATCGCAACACAGGAAACCGAGGTGACCCGGTTTGTGGCCCGATGGCTCCGGACCCATCTGACCGGCACGGGCAGGGAATTTGATGCATTGCATCTGCCGGCATCGCTGCCGGACAACCGGGACTGGGAGATATGGGCGTATCACCGCCGGCTGGCCGCGCAAGCCGGGGAACCGTTCCGCATCCAGATTTCTCAACTGGGTATTTTCCAATATCAGGACATGTATGTGGCGGCCATGGATTTTGAGCTGATCCAGGGACAGGTTCATCATCTGATGGGCCGCCGAAGGCTGTTTATCCAGCCGGACGACCTGGGAACGCTTCGGATTGCCGGAGATGATTTTCAGGATCTGGACCGGCCCCGGCCGGCCCTGGCCCTACTGGCGGCCGAAGCAAAACGGTTGCTGGGATCAAGATAATTTTTGCTTGACAATAAAACGATTTGCCTGTAAAGATGTCAGGATTGAGTACATGAAACAGGAGCAGTGAAAAAAGTGAAAAAATATACGTACAGTGCCAAGAGAGCGGACAATCAGGAAAACTGGTGTGTAATCGATGCGGCGGACCAGGTGTTGGGACGGCTGGCATCCCAGGTGGCGTACCGGATTCGGGGCAAGCACAACCCGTTGTATACCCCGCATGTGGATACCGGTGACTGGGTGGTGGTGATCAATGCGGATAAAATCCAGTTGACCGGCAACAAGCTGGATCAGAAGAATTACTACCGCCATTCCGGATATGTGGGAAGCCTGAAATCCCAAACCGCCAGGCAAATGCTGGAAAAGAAACCCGAAGAGGTGATCAAAAAAGCGGTTCAGGGCATGCTGCCCAAAAACCGGCTCGGCAGAAAGCTGAACAGAAAATTGTTCGTGTATGCCGGTGATCAGCATCCCCATGCGGCTCAAAAACCTGAACCCGTTGAAATCAAAGGATAAAGGACGCGATACGATCCATGGAACAAGGAAACATGTTTTACGCAACAGGAAAGCGGAAAAAATCCGTGGCAAAGATCTGGCTGGTGCCGGGTACCGGAAAAATAATGGTGAATGACCGGGATCTGGACGATTATTTTGATATCCGGATCAACCGGGATGCCCTGGCAGCCCCGCTGGCCCTGACTCAGATGGATGATGCATTCGATGTCCGCATCAATGTGATGGGCGGCGGCCAGACCGGACAGGCGGGTGCTGTGCGCCAGGGACTGTCCAAGGCCCTGGTGCAGGTGGATCCGGAACTCAGAGGCGTGCTCAAGAATGCAGGATTTCTGACCCGGGATTCCCGGCAGAAAGAGCGTAAAAAGTACGGCAAAAAAGGGGCCAGAGCCAGTTTCCAGTTTTCCAAGAGATAAAATTTATCTGTTTTACGACCTGGAGACCTCGGGTCTGGATCCGGCGTTTGACCAGGTGCTGACCTTTGCCGGGATCCGAACGGATTCCCGGCTTCGGGAAATCGATCGAACCAGTGTAACCTTAAGGCTTCGCCATGACGTGATCCCGTCCCCTGAAGCCGCCATTACCCACTGTCTGACCCCTGACGATCTGTCAGACGGCCTGTGCGAGTATCAGGCCGCGCAACAACTGCATGAACTGTTCAATACCCCGGGCACGATCAGCCTGGGGTATAATTCTTTGGGGTTTGATGACGAATTTCTGCGGTTTCTTTTCTACCGGAACCTGCTGGACCCGTATACCCACCAGTATGCGAACGGCTGTTCCCGGGGCGATATTCTGCCGGTCACAGCATTGTTTCACCGGTTCTGCGATCCTCCGGTGATCCAGTGGCCTTGCCTGGAA
>JAABTO010000268.1 GCA_011389835.1 Desulfotignum sp.
CTGGACAATGCTTCCCGGAAAACCAATTTGAAAAACGCGTTTCAGGTCCCGGACGACACCCGGATTCAGGGGACCAATGTCCTGTTGGTGGATGATGTGTTCACCACGGGCGCCACCTGCGGGGAAGCCGCTAAAACCCTTGCGGCGGAAGGAGCCCGTCAGGTGGATGTCCTGGTCCTGGCCCGGGCATGACTGAAAAAAGGAGAGACCCATGCACAGATGCGACTGGTGTTTGAAAGACCCCGTTTATATGGCATACCATGACACGGAATGGGGCGTGCCCGTGCATGATGACAACAAGATCTTTGAATTCCTGATCCTGGAAGGGGCCCAGGCTGGCCTGTCCTGGCTGACCATTCTCAAGCGGCGGGAAGGATACCGCCAGGCGTTTGCCGGTTTCGATCCGGCCAAAGTGGCGCGATTCACGCCGGAACAGATCGCTGAACTGCTCCAGAACAAGGCCATCATCCGCAACAAACTCAAGGTGGCATCCGCCGTGAGCAACGCCCGGGTGTTTCTGGACATCCAGACCAAGTTCGGGTCTTTTGACCAGTATGCCTGGCAGTTTGTGGACGGCCGGCCCACGGTCAACACCTTTACCTCAGTGGACCAGGTACCGGCCACCTCCAAAGAATCGGAAGCATTTGCCAAAGACCTGAAACAGCGGGGATTCAAGTTTGTGGGCTCCACCATCATCTATGCCCATATGCAGGCCACGGGCATGGTGAATGATCACCTGGTGTCGTGTTTCCGGCATCAGGCGGTGAAAAAAATGGCTTGAGCCAATGTGATTTGCCTGATATGGAATTAAATCAGGTATGAACGATTAACAAGATCCGGCTTTTTTTCATATCCGCTTGTACTCCAGTTTGATATTCGATTGTTGGTCGTATCAAGATCATTTCAACAACTTAAACAAAAAGGAGACAGGCCATGCATGCACGAGCCGTCAATATCCAGTTTCAGGCAGGCAACGTTGATGAGGCAAGCCGCATCGTCAAGGATGCCATTGTGCCGGTGTTGAAAGAGCAGAAGGGTTTCAAGGGGCAATTTCTCTTCACGCAGCACGATACAGGCAAAGCGGTTTCTGTCAACCTGTGGGAGACAGAAGCCGATTTGACAGCATTTGAAAACAGCCCGCTCTACCGTGAACTGATGGGAAAACTGGCCAGTGTTCTGGCCGGGCCACCGGCTGGAGAACGATACGAAGTGAGCGTTCAGGCCTGACAGCAGGAATTTTCAAAATTGTCTTACTCGATAGTATTTGTCTGATATGAAATCAGACCGGATTTAAAGCGATTAACAGATCTGTATTTTTTCATTTCTGCAGAATATCCAGCTGATTTCCAATCCTTGATGGTATAATGACGGTCAAAGAACTATCAGAAGGGAGGGTGCCATGACTAAAGTTAAAGAGATGCCTTACAAGGAGAAGTACGCCAAGGTAATTGACAACATAAAATTTGATCACGCATTTATCATACCTTTTGTGCAGAAACACTTGGGTGATCAGGCGGTGATTGAAATTAAAAAGATTTGGGAGGAAGGCATGAAGCCTATTCCCGAGGGGGCATCATTTGAGAAGAAATATGAGATAGCCTACGCTAACTGGATCTGGTTGGCGAAACAGATTTATCCCTTTATTCGTCAGCGAATGGGCAAAGATGGAATGAAGAAGTTCGAACGTGCCGAAATTGAAGGATTGATAAAGAAAAATGCCAGTCCAGCGTTGCTTATGCTAAAAATCATCAGAGGGTTTTTCCCTGGCACAGCTTTCGCGATGACTGCTAAGCAGATGGGATATCAATTCCAGTGGTTGACCCCATTCTCCGTACCTGAGTTGACCAGGCAAAGAGCAGTTCTCGAAATACCCCGTTGTAAAATACTCGATTTTCCGGATACTGAAGATATTTGTGTTATCGGCTGCCAAAGTACGTATCCTGTGTGGGTGGCTGAGCAGTTTAAGATAAGCATGAAATGGAACCGGCAGGGGAATCACTGCACTGGCGTTTTAACTCCAATAGCTTAGTAATTATCCCCGGGGGTGTTTCTGGATACGGCAAACGAAATGATGATGTTCAATGACGAAGATCCGGAAGAGGATGATATGCCATTTTAATATTGACCGTTTTACCGGATGCCGGTATAATTGGTATAAATTTTTTCAGGATTCTAAATGGCAATTTTAAATTTTAAAAACAAGGGAACTGAGGATATAAATTATGGGAGGTTCAGCAAGGATGCGTTGCGAATCCTTCCCAGAGATTTACATCGGAAAGCCCAGATAAAGCTTGCCCGTTTGGGGGCTGTCACATCAATGCAGGATTTACAGGAAATACGTGGAAATCGATTTGAAAAACTGGGAGGTAATCGGAAAGGCCAATACAGTATTCGGATAAATGACCAATATCGAATTTGTTTCAAATGGGAGAGAGAAAACACTATTGATGTCGAAATTGTCGACTATCATTGACCAAGGAGTTATTAAATGAATGAATTACACTATACGCCGGTGCATCCCGGAGAAGTGTTGAAGGATGAACTTGAAGAACTGGGGCTGACCCAATCTGCTCTTGCAAAACATATTGGCGTTTTACCGAAAACAATTAATGAAATATGCCGCGGGAAAAGAGGTATCAGCGCGGAAATGGCAATGAAGCTTTCAAAGGCTTTGGGCGGCAGCCCTCAATTTTGGTTAAATTTACAGAATAACTGGGAGATAAGCCAGCTGGATGAATCGGTTTTTGAAGGTATTGAACACGTCCCCGCATGAGGCTCTGAATTCTTGTGTCTGCGGATAATGCTTGACTTGTGTACATGTTTCTCATAAACAGTACATTCATGACACACAGGAGGATTCATGAGCACTTTTTCTTCAGCACTGCCGCCGGATGATACCATGGTGCGGTGTCCCCGGCTGGGGCATCAGGTGCCTTTCACATACTGCCGGGTCGAGAATACCGGCGCCCCCTGTTTTAAGACGCTGGACTGCTGGTATAATCAGTTTGATGTGGTCTCCTATTTTCGGCAGACCCTGTCGGAAGAGTCGTTTGCCGCCGCGTTCATGAATCAGGGCCGGCCCAAGGTCCAGACTTTGATGGATTTGATCCAGCAGGCCCAGGCCCGCGTGTCACAGAACCCTTCTGGAACAGATGACGGGCAGGGCGGATGTTCCTGAAACAGGCGGCCATTCACAGCGAGACCTTTCCGGACACGGACGCGTATCCGTTTTGTCTGGAGGTTCTGAACCGGACGGAAACACTGGCGTTTGACCAGGGGATTACGCTGTTCTGCGGGGAGAACGGCACGGGAAAATCCACGTTGCTCAAAGCACTGGCCATCTGCTGCGGCATTCACATCTGGGAGCCGGAATTCCGGCTGCGGTGCGAGACCAATCCTCATGAAAACCAGCTGTACCGCCATCTGGCCGTGACCTGGGACCAGGGGCCGGTACCTGGATCTTATTTCGGATCCCAGAATTTTTCCCATTTTACCAGAAAACTGGAGGAGTGGGCCCTCAATGACCGGCCCATGCTGGACTATTTCGGGGGAAAATCGTTGATCACCCAGTCCCACGGCCAGTCGCTGATGTCTTATTTTTCCAGCCGGTATCAGCGCAAAGGCCTGTATTTTCTGGATGAACCCGAGACAGCCCTGTCCCCCAGAACGCAGGTGGACCTGCTCAACCTGATCATCCGGGAAAGCGGCAAAGGCCATGCCCAGTTTGTCATCGCCACCCATTCCCCGATTCTCATGGCCAGCCCGGATGCAGTGATCTACAACTTTGACGGACCGCAGATTGTGCCGGTTCAATATGAAGACACGGATTATTACCGCCTGTATAAAGCGTTTATGACCGATCCTCACCCGTTTATCAGGGCCTGAAGTCAATGACCGTCCCAACATACAACCCATCAGAAAGGAGATCTCCATGAAAATGCAGAAATTTTTGCTGACTGAACAGGAAATGCCCCGTCAGTGGTACAACATCATGGCGGACATGCCCACGCCCATGGAACCGCCGCTGCATCCGGGCACGGGTCAGCCTTGCGGACCCGAGGATCTGGCGCCCATCTTTCCGATGAATCTCATCGAACAGGAGGTGAGCACCCAGCAGTGGATCGACATTCCCGAAGAGATTCTGGACAAGTACGCCATCTGGCGGCCCTCTCCCCTGTTC
Organism: Desulfotignum sp.; assembly: GCA_011389835.1. GTDB lineage: Bacteria > Desulfobacterota > Desulfobacteria > Desulfobacterales > Desulfobacteraceae > Desulfotignum. The sequence goes on from JAABTO010000268.1 coordinate 4,181, forward strand.
CGGGCCAGAAACCTGGAAAAGGCCCT
>JAABTO010000055.1 GCA_011389835.1 Desulfotignum sp.
CGGGGTGGCCATTGAACTGCGCTATGAAACCGGGGTCCTGGTTCAGGCCGTGACCCGGGGGGACGGGTTTGTGGGAGAAGTGGTCACGGACAATGTGCGCACCATCCGGTCGGTGCCCCTGGGATTGAGGGCAGATGCGGTACCCTGTCCGGACCTGCTGGAGGTCCGGGGAGAGGTGTTCATCTCCCGGGCCGGGTTCCAGGATCTGAACCGTCAGCGGGAAACCCGGGGAGAGCCGGTGTTTGCCAACCCCAGAAATGCGGCTGCCGGGTCCCTGCGGCAGCTGGATTCCGCGGTCACCGCGTCCCGTCCCCTGGATCTGTTTGTCTACGGCCGGGGTCAGGTTGAAGGGTTGACGTTCGATTCCCAGTCCGGGTTTCTGGATGCCCTGACATCATTGGGGTTTCCAGTAAATCCACTGGTGAAAAAACAGATCACAATCGAACAGGCTCTGGCATTTTATCAAGAACTGATAGAGATGCGGCCGGACCTGCCTTATGAGATCGACGGCATGGTGATCAAGGTGAATCGCGTGGCGTTGCAGCAGCGGCTGGGCGAAAAGATCAAAAGCCCGCGATGGGCCATTGCCTGTAAATTTGCGGCCGTCGAAAAAATCACCCGGATCAGGGATATCGTGGTCCAGGTGGGCCGTACCGGTACCCTGACCCCGGTGGCAATGCTGGAACCGGTTCAGGTAGGCGGGGTGACCGTGTCCCGGGCCACCTTGCACAATATGGATGAGATCCGGAAAAAAGACATCCGTATCGGAGACAACGCCCTGATCACCCGGGCCGGGGACGTGATTCCCAAGGTGGTGGCCATTCTGCCGGCCGACCGCACCGGTACGGAACAGATGTTTGAGATGCCTGCTTACTGTCCGGTGTGCCGCTCTCAGGCCCAGCGTCTGGAAGGGGAGGCGGCGGTGAAATGCATCAACGCGGCCTGTCCGGCCCAGCGCAAGGAACGGATCCGTCATTTTGCCTCCAAAAAAGGGTTCGACATTGAGGGCCTTGGAAAAAAACTGGTGGAACAACTGGTGGATGAAGGGCTGCTCACTTCATTTGCCGACCTGTTTTCCCTCAAAAAAGAGCAGTTGACACCCCTGAACCGTATGGCGGACAAGTCTGCCCATAACCTGATCACTGCCATTGACAATGCAAGGCGGATTCCTTTGCACCGGCTTATCTTTGCTTTGGGCATCGACCACACCGGTGAACACGCGGCCCGGGTTCTGGCCCAGAATTATTCCACCCTGGATGATCTCATGGCTGCCGCCAGAGAAGATCTTGAAGCGATTCACGGCATGGGATCCATCACAGCCGATGCCGTTGCCGGATTTTTTGCCAGCCCTGAAAACCGGGCCCTGATCAATCAGCTCAAAGTCAGCAGGGTGACGATTTTCAATACACTTGCGAAACAGGAAGAAAAAACAGATCATGTTTTTGCCGGTAAAACCCTGGTGCTCACCGGTACCCTGGCCGCCATGACCCGGACTGAAGCCAAAACGCGGCTGCTGGCCCTGGGCGCCAAAGTCACCGCCAGCGTGTCAAAAAACACCGATTATCTGGTGGCGGGAACACAGGCGGGTTCCAAACTGGCCAAGGCAAGGGATCTGGGGGTCCCGGTCCTGGATGAAGACCGGTTTCTGGAGATGCTGAAATCTTGAGGGAAGAGGGTAGCCAAAAGTCAGTTTTGAATGGTATTAAGGCTGTGAACACCAAGTATGGAGAATGACAGACACATGGGCCTGAACAAGATCACCAAACCCGAGTCTTTGGCAAAACAAGTCACAAAAGCGTTGCGGCAGTCCATTCTGAACAATGAACTCACACCCAATGTCGTTTACAATGAAAAAAGCATTGCACAGGATCTGGGGATATCACGGACCCCTGTCAGAGAGGCCCTGCTGGAGTTGTCTGCAAAACGGCTGGTGAAATTTCTTCCCCAGAAAGGGGTGGTCATCAATACCTTCACCCTTAAAGACATTGATGACGCTTTTGAGATACGAACCGCTCTGGAGGTATTTTCCATCCAGAAATTGTGCCTGAATGCCAATGATCTGGATACCACATCCCTGGAACAATGTCTGACCGATCAGAAAAATGCCGTCACCGCAAAAGATGAAATAAAATTCATGGAAGCAGACAGAAATTTTCATATCGGATTCACCCGGTTGACAAAAAACAATTACCTGATCGACATGATGGAGGACATCCGGGATATTATGCATCTGATGGGGTTCAAGGCCCTGGCCATCACCGGCAGAATGGCGGCGGTGGTTAAAGAACACCGCAAAATTCTGGCTGCTGTGCAGCAGAAAAATGTGTCACTGGCCATGGACCAGATGCAGCTGCATCTGGAAAACAGCCGGGATGCGGTCAAGACAGTCTATGAAGGGGCACAGATGCCGGTCTGATTTCTTGCATCAGTTTCATGATTTTTTTGTAAATAACGCTGAGATCACAAGCCATCGCATTCTAAGGATTACAAACGTCTTTCACGTAATCCTGATATTTTCCGAAACAATCCTGGTTCCAGCACCGCTAAAATAATGGTTTTTAGCGCATGCGACAACTTTTCTGGCACTGGGGTCTGCACACCACACGAAAAAATGTGATTTTAGGTATTGACATCATATTTTATGTAATATATCACATACACAATACGCAATAACACATATCGCATTATTTTGACCCGTAACCGGAGTATATGTGCATGGGGCTGACCAAAATCAGGAAATCTGAACCACTGTCAAAAACCGCCCTCAAGGTATTGCGCCGTTCCATTCTCACCAATGAGCTCACCACAGACGTGGTCTACAATGAAAAAAGCCTGGCAGAAGATCTGGGGATTTCCCGCACCCCGGTAAGAGAAGCCCTGCTGGAACTCTCCTCAAAACGTCTGATTAAATTTCTTCCCCAGAAAGGGGTGGTCATCAATACCTTTTCCGAAAAAGAGATCGAGGATGTGTTTGAGATCCGGACGGCCCTGGAGGTGTTTTCCATTAAAAAAGCCTGCATCAACCATAAAACCCTGGATATATCCGGGCTGAACAATTTCTTACAGGCCCAGAAAGAGGCGGCAAAGACAAAAAATGCCGTGGCATTCATGGAAGCGGACCGCAATTTTCACATCACATTCACCCGGCTGACAAAAAATACATATCTCATGGAGATGATGCAGGATATCAGGGATATCATGCATTTGATGGGGTTCAAGGCCCTGGGTATAGCCGGACGGATGCAGACGGTCATCTCAGAGCATGATGCCATTCTGGCGGCAGTCACAAAAGGACAGGTCTCAGAGGCCATGCAGTTGATGGAAACCCATCTGGAATACAGCAAAATGGCTGTCAAACAAAGCAAACAGGAGGAAAAAACCAATGGCGAAACCGGAAATTGAATTTACAGACTATGATACCCACTATGAATGGCGGGATGTGGAAGGCGATACCCTGGGAATCAAAGAGAAAATTTTGAGTTATGACCCGGATACCGGGGACTACACCCGCATGCTCAAGTTTCCCCCGGGCATCGAGACCGCTGATACCCTGGTGCATGATTTCTGGGAAGAAGTGCTGCTGGTGGAAGGCTCTCTTTACGATATCGCCAAAAAAGAAACCTATCTGCCGGGCTATTATGCCTGCCGCCCGCCCGGAATGACCCATGGCCCCTACAGGATCCCCCAGGGATGCGTCACGTTTGAAATCAGATATCACAAAAAATAAACAGGGATGCAATATGGATATACAGTTATTTCTTGAAAAGGATAAAAAACAGACCCCGGTGGATTTTCATGTGGACCGCATGGTCAATGCCGGATTCACCGGCAGGGACCAGGCAGAGGTGCGGCATCATCTGGATGAGCTGTCTGCCAAAGGCATTGACGTGCCTGATGAGACCCCGCTGATCTATCCGGTCATACCCGCTACCCTGACCTGTGATGAAAAAATCGTTGTTTACGGGCAGCAGACGTCCGGAGAGATCGAGTTTGTTTTGTTTGTGAAAAATCCAGATGAGATCTACGTGGGTATCGGCAGTGACCACACAGACAGAAAACTGGAGGAAACCGACATTCCCCGGGCCAAGCAGGTGTGCCCAAATATTGTTTCACCGGTTGTCTGGGATCTGCACGATTTGTCAGACCACTGGGACGATCTGGTCATGGCATGTACGGTGGGAAAAGGGGGCGAAGAGATCCTCTACCAGAAAGGGGCCGTCGGTCTGTTGATGTCTCCGGCTGAACTGCTGGCATTTGTCGGCACAAAAGTGACCGGACCGTTGACAGACATCGTCATTTTTTCAGGCACCGTAAAAATGGAAACCCCGGAATTTGTGTTTGCCGACCGGTTTACCGGCAGCCTGACCGATCCGGTTCTGGACAGGAAACTGTCTTTTGCTTACAGCATCCATCCCATGGACTATATGGTCTGATAGGTGAATGAGGTCTGATAAAAATTATGACAAGGAGAGATTTTTCATGAAAATTGCCGCAATCCAGCTTAGTGTGATTGAGAACGATCCAGGAGCCACATTTGTCAAGGCTCAGCATGCCATTAAGCAGTGCAAAGAGGCTGACCTGGTGCTGCTGCCGGAAATCTGGCAGACCGGTTTCATGCGGTTTGACCGGTATGTGCCCGATGCCCAGACCATGGACGGTCCGTTTGTTCAGAATTTGGGGAGACTGGCAAAAAAATATCAGATCTATCTGCACTCTGGCAGTTTTGTGGAAAAAAACGGGGACAACTACTTCAACACCAGTGTGCTGTTTTCTCCGACTGGAGACATTCTGGCCACGTATCGGAAAATTCATCTGTTCGGTTACAATTCAAAGGAAACACAGATTCTGACCCCCGGGGACACCCCGGTAGTGGTGGAGACCCCGTTCGGCAATATGGGCATGGCCACCTGTTTTGACCTGCGGTTTCCGGAGCTGTTCCGGGCCATGGTGGACCAGGGGGCCAACATGTTTCTGGTATGTTCCGCCTGGCCCTATCCCCGGCTGCCGGCCTGGACCATGCTCAACCGGGTCCGGGCCCTGGAGAACCAGTGCTACCTGATCTGTGCCAACAGTTGCGGTATGAACAACGGCAGCCAGTTTGTCGGTCACAGCATGGTGGTGGATCCTTGGGGCACGGTTCTGGCCGGGGCCGGGGATGAGGAAGCCATTGTCCAAACAGTCATCGACCCTGACAACACCGATGCAGCCCGGAAAACCTTTCCGGGACTGGCCGGCAGAAAACCGTTTTTAAACCCGGGAATGAAAAACCAGTAACATCAACAATAAGGATAAAAACCATGGCTGATACACGCGTAACTTTTTGCGGCGTAACATTCAAAAATCCTTTGGCAGCAGCTTCAGCCGAGCCCACCCTCAATGCCGCCAACATGAAAAAATGCATTGATGCCGGGGCCGGGGCAGTGATCGCCAAGACTATGACCGACTCGCCTGCGATGCGGGAGCTGACACAGCGGGCCAAATGGCGGTTCCTCAATGCCAGACATGAGGTGTGCCACGGCAAGGTCCCCAGAAGCTTCAGCCTTTACAGCCGATCCGGCCTTGCTTTGGAACCGCCCGAAGATTTCATGAAGGAGATCACCGAAACTGTGGCCTATGCCCGTCAGCACGATGCCCAGGTCATCGGGTCCATCGCCTCCACCACGCTGGATGGCTGGGTGGACCTGGGAAAACAGATGGAGGACGGCGGAGTGCCGCTGATCGAACTGAATTTCGGGTGCCCCCACCCCAAGCTGATGCCCGGTGTGAGAACCGGCATGAACGTGGGACAGGATTTTGATTATGGGTGTGAAATTACCCAAAAGGTGGCAGATGCGGTAAAAGTGCCCATCATCATCAAGGTTACGCCCCAGGTGACAGACCTGGTGTTGTTTTCAGACATGCTCCACAAGGCAGGGGCCCGGGCTGTCACCCTTACCAACCGGTTTATCGGGTTTGTACCGGATATCGAGACCGGCAAACCGCTGATTTACGGCAAGGCCGGGGTGGGCGGACCCTGGACCAAACCGTTGACCCTGCGGTGGATCAACGAGGTCCGGTGTGCTCTGGGGGACAAACTGGACATCACCGGTACCAACGGGGCTTATGACTGGCGGGATGTGGTCATGTTCATCATGAGCGGTGCCCACATTGTCCAGATGTGCTCGGCGGTCATGTGCTACGGGTATGAGTGGCTCACAAAGCAGGTGGCGGGTTTGGAAACCTTTATGGATGACAAAGGGTATGCCACCATTGACCAGATGCTCGGAATCGCCACGGATGCGTGCATGGAATACGGGGATATGCCCCATGAAAAAGCCGGGGTGGACCAAGAAAAATGCATCAACTGCGGCATGTGCCTGAAGGTGTGTTTTGCCGATGCCATGCAGCAGGGGGATGAGTCCGTGTATGTGAAAGAAGAAAACTGCGTGGGATGCGGCGGGTGTCTGTCCGTATGCCCGGTCACGGGAACCATTGAAATGCAGCAGGTTTGATCATGTAAAAATACCACCACAAGGGATGAGAATACCATAAATTTCTAACAGTTATAAGGAGTAAAAAATGGACGGGAACATGACGGTGAATGAAAGCGCCAGCACAGAAACCAGTTTTCAATGGAAAAACATGGAATGGCTTGTTTTTCTGATCAGCGGAGGGTTTTTACTCCTGTTTGTGATTGCCTCCCTTATAAACAGTGAATTTGTGTCCGGCCAGGTCAATAAATTTTTCGGCCTGTCGTGCACCTATTTCGGGGCCTACTGGCAGTGGCTGCTGTTTTTGAACTTTCTGATTGCCATGGGGCTGGCGGTCTCCAGGTACGGCCGTGTCAGGATGGGAAACATCGACACCCCGGAGATGAGCACCTTCCGCTGGATCTCCATTATCATGTGCACGCTTTTGGCCGGGGGCGGGGTGTTCTGGTCTGCTGCCGAACCCATGTATTATTTTTTAAGTACCCCGCCGGTGTTTGACGGGGTGGAATCCGCCACCAACGCAGCGGTGGTGCCGGCCATGGAGCAGAGCTTTCTGCACTGGGGGTTTCTGGCCTGGTCCATTTTGGGCACCCTCGGGGCGGTGGTACTCATGTATGTGCATTACCACAAAGGCCATCCCCTCCAGGCCCGGGCGCTTTTATATCCGGTGTTCGGGGAAAAAATCATGAAAAATCGGCTGGGCCAGGTAGCGGAAGGATGTTCCATCCTGGCGGTGGCGGCCGGCACCATCGGACCCATCGGGTTTCTGGGTCTGCAGATCAGTTATGCCCTGAACCAGATTTTCGGGATCCCGGATGCCTATATCACCCAGCTGGCCATTATCATTTCCCTGGTCATTGTATACACCATTTCTGCTGTCACCGGCCTGCACAGAGGCATTCAGCTGCTGAGCCGGGTCAATGTCCTGCTCACCGTGGCCCTGGTGGCGTTGATTCTGCTCATCGGTCCGGGCGGATTCATCATCGATACCTTTACCCAGTCCATGGGGGCCTATGTGCGGGATTTCACGGTACTCAGCCTGTTCAGGGGCGATACCGGATGGCTGTCCTGGTGGACCGTGTTTTTCTGGGGCTGGTTTCTGGGGTACGGCCCGCTGATGGCCGTGCTGGTGGCCCGGATCTCCCGGGGCAGAACCATCCGCCAGATCATGCTGGCCGTGGGGGTGATCGCACCCCTGGCCACCCATTTCTGGTTTACCATCCTGGGGGGAACCGGCATTTTCTTTGAAATGAACAACCCCGGTGTGATCTCCGGGCCGCTCAATGATGCCGGGCTGCCGGCCGCGCTTCTGGCCGTTGTGGGGCAGCTGCCCATGGCAGGTCTGCTCATCCCGGTGTTCCTGGTGCTGATTTTTATCTTTCTGGCCACCACCGGGGATTCCATGTCCCTGTCCATTGCCATCTGCGTCACCGGTGAAGATGATCCTCCCAAAGAGATGCGGGTGTTCTGGGCCATCGTCATGGGGGCGGTTGCTGCCATTCTTATCAAGATGGGGGCCGGCGGGATCGGTGCCCTGCAGTCATTCATCGTGATCACGGCCGTGCCCGTCGGGTTTATCATGCTGCCCACCCTGTGGGGCGGACCGCAGATGGCCAAAACCCTTTATGGCGAGCAGTTCAAAAAATAGATCCGGCACGCCAGCAGGCGCCTGTCACCGGTGCCTGCTCAAGGAGATGAGATCATGAAAAAAAGAGAAGAGCGCCTTATCCTGGGAAAGGGTCAGTATGCTGATGACCTTGAATTTTTCAACATGGCCCACCTGGTGTTTGTGGGAAGTCCCCACGCCCATGCAAAGATTGTGTCCATTGACATTGAAAAGGCGCTTGCACTTCCCGGGGTGATCACGGTGATCACCGGCAAAGAGGTGGCGGCCCATACCCGGCCCCTGCCGGTGCAGGCCAATTTCACTTCCAAAGGATGGACCTGGCGCCTGGCAGATGTGTATGCCATTCCTGCCGACAAGGTGCGGTGGCACGGGGAGCCGGTGGCGGCTGTGGTGGCGGAAGATGAAGAAACCGCCCGGAGAGCTGCGGACCTGGTTGAGGTGGCATATGAGGTCCTCCCCCTGGCCGGGGATCTGCGCACCGCCCTGGCACCCGGGGCCCCCAAGGTGTATGATGATTGGGAAGACAACAAACAGGTGCACCTGGTATTTGATTTCGGGGATCCGGAAAAGGCGTTTGACATGGCAGACCAGGTGCTGCAGGTGACCAACCGGGAAGGCCGGGTCACAGGTGTGCCCATCGAGCCCCGGGGGTGTGTGGGGATGTATGACACAAAAAATGACACCCTGGAGATGTGGGGGTCATTTCAGACCCCTTTCTTGTCCCGGCACAACATAGCCGCCACTCTGGGGGTGCCCGAGGCAAAGGTGAAAATTAATGCCGTGGATATCGGCGGGGCATTCGGCCTGAAGATCCATGCATGGAAGGAAAATGTGGTGGCCCTGGCCTCAAAGCTCACAGGCCGGCCCGTGAAATGGATGGAGCCCCACCGGGATTTCATGGCCACCGGCCCTCACCAGCGGGATGTGTTCTGGGACGGGAAAATTGCATTCAAGAACGACGGGACCCTGCTGGGGCTCAAGGCCACGGTGTTTCATGACCTGGGGGTGGAAAGCACCAACAAGGGGATTGCCGCCCTGAGCATCTTTCCGGCCTGCTCCTCGCCCACCAACATGTACAAGTGGGTGGGCATGCATGTAGAAGGCATCGGCACGGTGACCAATAAATCCTTTTACTGCGCCTACCGGGGATATGGCAAGGACAAGGGCATCAAATTCATCGAGGCGGCCATCAACCAGGTGGCAAAAAAACTGCACATGACCCCGGAAGCGATCCGGATGAAAAATTTTATTCAACCCCATGAATTTCCCTATCACCAGATCAACAATTATGTCCTGGACAGCGGGGATTATCCGGCTGTGCTGAACAAAGCCATGGAAATGGCGGATCTGGCGTTTTTTCGGAAACGCAAAAAAGCGCTGGCCGGCCAGGGGCGGTATCTGGGCATCGGCCTGGTCACCGCCATCGAACCTGCCGGGGTGGCCGTGCCCAACTGCCAGATGGGGGGCATCACCGAAGCCCGGGTTCTGATCACGCCGGACGGCAGTGTGGAGGTGCACTCCGACCGCACCGAGATCGGGCAGGGCGTGGAAATCTCCCATGCCACCATTGTGGCGGACATCCTGGGGATGGATATGGCCCATATCCATGTGAAACGGGTGACATCTGATTTTATCGGCCAGGGGCCTCTGTCCAGCAGAGGGGCTGTGTATCCGGCCAGTGCCGTGGCCAAGGCGGCCAAACTGCTGCGCAAAAAAGTGGTGCAGTGTGCAGGGTCTCTGATGAAAATTCCTGCGGACCAGGTGGTGCTGGAAAAAGGCTTTTTGTATCCGGCCAGTGCACCGGAAAAAAAGATCTCCTATGCACAGTTTGCAGACAAGATGTTTTTCTTTCCAGGTCCCAGGGGGTTGGACCCTGAGATATTAAAGGCCCATGACCACCTGCTGGATGTGACCACCACCTGGTACAGCCCCACCACCCCGGAAAGCGGATCATCCTATACCTCTTTTTGTGTATCTGCGGATATTGCGGTGGTGGAGCTGGACATCGACACCGGTGTGACACAGATTGTCAAATATGTGCATGTGCATGATGCCGGCACCATCATCAATGCCCAGGTGGTGGACGGGCAGATCCAGGGCGGGATTGTCCAGGGCATCGGAGAAGCCCTGTACGAAGGGCTCAATTATGATGAAAACGGACAGTTGATGAACACCTCGTTTTCCAATTATCTGATTCCCACCTCTGTGGAGGCCCCGGATATCCAGATCGCCCACCTGGAGACCCCGTCTCCGTTTTCTGAAACCGGCAGCAAAGGCATGGGCGAGGCCCCCATTATCGGCGCCAAGGCCGTGATCCTGGATGCCATCGAAGATGCATTGTCGGAATTCGGCATCCGGGTCAATGATGCACCGGCCACCCCGGAAAAGGTGAGAAAATGGATCAGGCAGGCTTCCGGGCAAAACGAATGACATCTTGAAAATCGGGAAAACCCGGCATGAAAAAATAATTTTTTGCAGTCGACCCATGGTCAGGGAGATCAGAACCCATGAAAATGCCATTGACATTTATGTTGAATAACCAGCAGACAACCCTTGAGATAGATGCCCGCCAGACACTGCTGGAAGTGCTGAGAAACCAGGGGGGCATGACCAGTGTCCACCGCAGCTGTGAAGAAGGGGAATGCGGGGCCTGCACCGTGCTGCTCAATGATGAACCGGTGAACGCCTGCCTGGTGCTGGCTGCCTCGGTACAGGGGGCATCTGTGTTGACCTCGGAAGGCCTGGTGAAAAACGGAAAACCCCATCCCCTGATGAAAGCCTTTACAGACGAGCTGGGGATCCAGTGCGGTTTCTGCACCCCGGGGATGCTCATGAACGCCTATGCCCTCATCAACCGGGCAGGAGACAATCTGCTCACCGACCAGGTGATCCGCAAAACCCTGGAGGGAAACCTTTGCCGGTGCACCGGGTATGTCAATATCATCAAATCGGTGCATACCGCCCAGAAGGCAAAACTTGCCGGTGAATGGTGGTAGAAAAAATGAAACAGCGCGTTTCACAAAGGGGGTAAATATGCCGGACAACAGCGCAGGAAACAATGCCATGGAAAACAGTGTCATGAAAAATTTTATCGGATCCAGGGCCATGCCGGATCTTGTGTACCATTCTCCAAAAGAGATCAGCGACCTTCTATCCATGGTTGATGCCCACGGGACCAGTGCCAGGGTGGTGGCCGGGTGCACCGATTTTATTCCGTCTGTCAGGACCGGACGGTGGTGCTTTGACCAGGAACTCAATCTCATTGATATATCAAAAATGCCGGTACTCAATCAGATAGAAAAAACAGATGATGTGCTGAAAATCGGGGCAAGTGTCAGTTTAACCCGTATCCTGGAGTCGCCGGAAATAAAAGAAGGCTGTCCGGTGCTGGCACAGGCAGTGGCGCAGATGGCCTCTTTGCAGGTGCGCAATACCGCCACCATGGGCGGCAATATCTGCATGGCCTCTCCGGCCGCAGACACAGTACCGCCCCTGCTGGTGTCAGATGCCTGGGTGATAATCCAGGATGCCCAAGGAGAACACAAGGTGCTGCTCACCGATTTTTTCAAAGGACCCGGCCGGTCAGTGCTGACCTCGGGCCAGGTCCTGACCCATATCTGCATTCCGGTAAAAAAAGCCAATGAAGCGGCCTGGTTCCAGAAAATCGGTACCCGGACCGCAGTGATTATTTCCGTTGTATCGGCTGCTGTCAGGGTAACCATATCCAACGGGGTCTGTGACACCGCCAGAATTGCTTTGGGGTCGGTGGCCCCCACCCCGGTGCGGGTGGCTGAGGCGGAACAGTTTCTGGAAGGAAAACCCTTGGATGACCAGGTGATAGCTGAATGCGCCAGAATGGCAGCCCAGGCCATATCCCCGATTTCCGATCTGCGCAGTTCAAAAGAATACAGAAAGGATGTGGCCCGGACTTTGGTGAAACGGTCCATACTTGCCTGCAGGGAGGCCCTGAAATGAAACTGTCCCTAGCGTATCTGTCTGCAAAAGAAATTGATACCCTTCACGAGACTGCCTTGAAAATTTTACGGGATGTGGGCATGCGGTTTCCTTCCCCTAAGGCCCTGGAGATTTTTGACAGGGCAGGGGCAAAAATCCGGGACAAGGATATCGTGTCCATAGGAGAGGATCTGGTTACAAAGGCACTGGATACCACCATCAAGCGAAAAGCGCTGCGCCTGTGCGCCCTTGATCCGGACCGGGATGTGACCTTTGAAAACCATGATCCGGGCCTGGCCTGCATGACCATGGCCACCAGCGTGATCGATCCCTGGTCCGGGGATAAGCGGCCGGCTTCCATGGCGGATCTGGCCCGGCTGGTTCACCTGTCGGATAAACTGGCACATGTCCGGGTGTCCGGCGGGCCTGTCACCCCCCAGGATGTGGACCACCGGGTGTGTGACTGGTACACCTGGGCCGGGTGCATAAAGCACACCACCAAGCATATCACCGGCGGGGTCCTGGGAGAGCAGGGGGTGTTGGATGCCATTGACATGGGCGCAGTGGCGGCCGGCTCCAGGGAAGCGTTTTTAAAACGGCCTTTTATTTCCGGGTGGGTGCTGACCCTGCCGCCCCTGGGCATGGACCTGGAATCGTTGGAAGCCATGATGGCCATGAACCAGCACCATATTCCCATCATGCTCAGTTCCGGTCCGATCCTGGGCAACACAGGGCCGGTGACCATTCCCGGCATGGTGGCCCAGGCCCATGCGGAAATTCTGGCCTGTATCACCCTGTCTCAGCTGGTGTCACCGGGTGCGCCCATTGTGTACACCAGTTTTGCCAGGGGCATGAACATGCAGACCTCCAATATTTCCATGGCAGGGCCGGAGTTTGCCGTTTTAAAGGTGGCCATGGCTCAGATGGGGCAGTATCTGGACCTGCCGGTGCGCATGCCCTCCATGCTGCGGGATGCCAAAATCCTGGATGCCCAGGCCGGGTTTGAAACCGGTATGGTGGGGACCCTGACCTCCCTGAGGGCGGATCTCATGGATGGGATGCAGCTGGACACGGACATGGTGGTGGATTATGCGGACATGGTGTTCTGTAACGACTGCATGGCCTTTATCCGCCATGCCATGCGTGATATTCCAATCAATGCCGACACCCTTGCTCAGGATGCTGTTGCCCAAGCCGGTCCCGGTGGCAACCTGCTGGGTTCTAAACATACGTTTGCGCATTTCAAGACCGAGCTGTGGCATTCGGATCTGTTTGACCATGATAACTGGGAAAAATGGGAATCCAAAGGCGCGAAAACCATCCGGGACAAGGCATTGGAACAGACCTTGGCCATGCTGGAAAAAGAGCCTCAGATGCTTGTGACGGAAAAACAGGCTGCAGCCATTGATGAGATAGTTGACAGGGCCCTGCAGCAGAAAAAAGCGCAGTGATTTTTTAAACCTGGATACCGGCCACGGTGAATTCTTTCTAACCGTCAATCCATCTATTTCAGGTCCTCAGGGCCGTCAAGTTATTTTGACACGAAAAGCACGAAGAGACCCTTTCTTCGTGCTTTTCGTGATCTTTGTGGTTTAAAAAAAGTCAGTTGCCTGTCTGATAGATGATTTTTAATGTTTCTGCGTGTGGTCAGGCAGCGCAGACCCATATTTTCGGATGGGTTTTCTCCAGTCTGATTTTCATGGTTGACATCCGGATGACAAAAAAATTACATTTAAATAAATAACAGGGGAGGGTGATATGCGCAAAAAAACAATGCTGATCACATGGGCAGCCCTTTTGTTGTTTGTGTTTCCCGCCCAGGGGTTTGAAAACAAACGCCAGGAGATGGTAACCCGCCAGATAGCCGGGCGGGATGTGTCGGACAAAGCCACCCTTGATGCCATGCGCATGGTTCCCAGGCACCTTTTTGTTCCCGATTCGCAACAGGCCTATGCCTACCATGACCGGCCATTGCCTATCGGTTACGGCCAGACCATTTCACAGCCCTATATTGTGGGGTATATGACACAGATCATCGGTCCGGAAAAAGGCCAGCACGTGCTGGAAATCGGCACCGGGTCAGGATACCAGGCAGCGGTTCTGGCACAGATTGTGGACATGGTCTTTTCCATTGAAATCATCGCCCCCCTGGCGGACCGGGCCCGAAAAAATATCGAACAGCTGTCTTATGACAATATACGGATTAAGCATGGGGACGGGTATTATGGATGGGAAGAACATGCGCCCTTTGATGCCATTGTCGTAACCGCGGCCGCCGAATATATCCCGCCGCCGTTGCTGGCCCAGTTGAAACCGGGCGGTAAAATGGTCATTCCGGTGGGGTCGCCTTTCCTGACCCAGCAGCTGATGCTGGTGACCAAAAAAGGCGATGACATCACAACCCGGGCGCTTTTTCCGGTGCGCTTTGTCCCGTTTACCCGCAGTGACGAAAAATAAGGGTATCTTTCGTCAGCAGATTGCCCTGGGACTGGTTTCCGCCGCTGTCATCGGGTTTCAACTGGCCCTGATGTGGTATTTTTCCAACACCCAGTGGAATCATTTCGCCTTTATGGTGATATCTGTGGCATTGCTGGGATTCGGGGCCTCCGGCACCTTTATCACGGTGTGCCGCCCCTGGATCATGAAACACAGCAGCCCTGTCATTGCCGGTGCCATGCTGGCCAGTGCTTTTTTCATGACCATCTGCGTCAGCCTGTGTCAATGGGCACCTTTCCGCCTGGATGCCATGCTGCTTTTTTCCCACCCGGTGCATGTATTCCGCCTCAGCGCCACCTACCTGGTATTGTTCATCCCGTTTTTCTGCAGCGGGCTGGCCATCGGCCTGATATTGATCAACAATATGGAAACAATCGGCGGGTTTTATTTTGTCAACCTGGTGGGTTCAGGCATCGGCGGAATGGGAACCCTGTTTTTTTTCTGGATATTTACCCCTTCTGAGCTGCCCGGGGCCATGGCAATACTGCCTTTTGCAGCAGCCATCGTTTTTGGGCAACAACATCGGGTATTGCATATTTTCACCCTGGTTGTCCTGGGGGTGATGGTGTTTTTTTTCATTGTCCCGCCGGCACTGCTGGTGTCTGAATATAAAGGCATCAGCAAGACCATGCAGCTGCCAAAAGCACGGATTATCCATGCTCAACCCACCCCTTTCGGGTTTATCCAGGTGGTCTCCTCTCCTGTTTTGCGGCATGCACCCGGGGTCAGCCTGCAGTTTGACCAGAAAATTCCCCGGGTGGATGCGGTTTTTGTGAATGGGGAATGGCTGGGTCCGGTGTTTGACATCCAGCAGCAGCGTCTCACAGGCGGCCGGCATATTCTTGATTTTTCCCCCATGGGGCTTGCCTTTCGCATACAGAATCCTGAAACCATTTTGTGTCTGTCTTCCGGCACTGGCAGTCTGGTGTCACAGGCGGTTTCCCATGGCCCGGATCATATTACAGCCCTTGAAAAAAATCCGGTGATCCCGCAGCTGATGCACGCTCTTTATGGGGCGGCATCAGTGTATTCGCACCCAAAGGTAAACGTTGTCCCAAAGGATGATTACACCTACCTGGTCTCATCCCGGCAGGATCATGACCTGATCGTGCTGCCGGTGCTGGATGCCTTTGGCGGGTCATCCGGGTTGTATGCCCTCAATGAACAATACCATCTGACCCAAAAGGCGTTTGCACTGATGTGGGAACGGTTGTCCGATAACGGCATGATCAGCGTGGCCGCCTGGCTGGATTATCCGGTGCGCACCCCCCTGCGCCTTGTTGCAACGTTGGTGTCCATGCTGGAATCCAATGGTATTGACCGCCTGGAAAATCATATTGTGGCGGTGCGCAGCTGGAACATGGTTGGTCTTGTTGTGAAAAGATCGGCGTTTACATCACAGCAGACAGCGCTGGTAAGAGAATTTGCCCTGGAAATGAACTTTGATCCGGTGCTGCTGCCCGATATCGGCAAAGCGGAACGTATCCGGTTCAACAAATTACAGGACCAGGATTTTTTTACCTTTGTGGATCGATTGATGGGCGAGAAAAAAGCGGATTTTATCCGCCGGTATGAATTTAATATTGCCCCTGCCGTTGAAGACAAGCCGTATTTTTCGCAATTTCTGAAACTGGCGGATCTGCTGCATCTGAAAGAATTTTTTACCACAGCTTCCATTCCTTTTCTGGAGCTGGGCTACCTGCTGCTCATGATGACCTTTATTCAGGTGAGCATCTTTGCCGTGGTCCTGATCGTGCTGCCGCTGGTTGTCCGCAGGTGGGAAGGGTACCACAAATGGTGGACAGCCGTATATTTTGCTGCGCTGGGACTGGGGTTCATGGGCATTGAGATGGTGCTGATTCAGCGGTTTGTCCTGTATTTCGGCAACCCACTATATGCGGCGGCAGCCGTGATAAGCGGGGTGCTGATTTTTTCGGGTGTGGGCAGTTATTTGTCTTCGCACCTGTCATCAACCCGCCGGACCATCATGGGGTGTGTTTTGTCCATTGCGGCCGGGGCGGTCGTGTACATGGTTGTGCTGACACCCCTCTTACATCAGACCATTGACCTGGCTTTTCCGGTGAAAATCGTGTTTGGCCTGTTGTTTATCGCGCCATTGTCCCTGTTGATGGGAATGCCGTTTCCCCTGGGACTGCGCCTGGCCCGGAGAACCAATCCATTGAACATCAGCTGGGCCTGGTCCATCAACGGGTGCTGTTCGGTTATCAGTGTGGTGCTGGCAACCATCATTGCCATAGAATTCGGCTTTGCTGCCGTCATGGCCGCGGGGGCCGGCATGTATGGCACGGCCTGGGCTGCCACGGTTTTGATGTCACCAAAGTAACTGGTGCCGATGCAGGCCTGTCAGGGTAGCAATCTTTTTTTGGAATGGGGTTTGAAAAGCCGGGTTATTCGTAAATATCGAATCCATACTTATAGGGATCGGTTTCATCCACGACAAACTGATGAAATCCGGTAATCCAGGCGTTTCCGGTGATTTCAGGCACAATGGCGGTCAATTTTCCCACCATGGTCTGTTCCACGATTTTTCCTGTGAACTGTGTGCCGAACACACTTTGATAGGCATAGGATTCGCCGGGTTTGAGCCGGCCTTTATGGTGAAGAAATGCCATTTTGGCGCTGGTGCCGGTCCCGCAGGGGGACCGGTCCACCTGGCCGGTGCCGAATACCACGATATTGCGGGGTGGATCGGTGTTTTCATAAATTTCCGTCAATGCGACAGTGGCCGGAAGTCCCGACACCGGGTGTGAAAAGGAAAACTGCTGGTTTACCGCTGTCCGGATGGCCAGCCCCACTTTTTTCAATGCATCGATTTGGGCCGGGATCACCGGCAGGTTCAAATGATCGGCATTGACCAGGGCAAAATAGTTGCCGCCATAGGCGATATCCACTGGAATGGGCCCGCCGCTGTCCAGCTGGATTTCCATGGATTCACAGAAAAAAGAGGCCCGGTTTTGAATGGTCACCTGTGACACCCGGCCGTTTGCCATGACGGCCCGGGCATGAATCAGTCCGGCCGGGGTGTCCAGAGCCAGGGTCTGGGTTCGGTTCTGCCCATCAGGGGCCAAAGACAGCATCCCGGTTTCCAAAAGCACCACCACCGCCCCCATACTGCCGTGCCCGCACATGTCCAGATACCCGCCGCTGTCCATGAAGATCACGCCGGCCTGGGCCTCTTTTGTAACCGGCTCGGTAAGGATGGCACCGAACATGTCCTGGTGGCCTCTGGGTTCCAGCATGAGCATTTGCCGGATATGGTCCTTGTTTTCGGCCAGCCAGTTCTTTTTGTCGACCATCTGTTTTCCCGGAATATGGGCGATGCCGGAAGTGACCACCCGGGTGGGCTCGCCCATGGTGTGGGTGTCGACAGTGGTGATGCTGTGGGTAAAGTTCATGGTTTTCTATCGTATGCCGAATACGTTGTCAGGCAGCCACAGAACAATCTGCGGAAATAACAGGATCAAGATCACAACGGTCAGCTGGATGAGCAAAAACGGCAGAATGGACCGGTAAATATCCCCCATACTGACCTCGGGCGGGGCCACCCCCTTGAGATAGAACAGGGTGAATCCAAAGGGCGGGGTCAGATAATCCATCTGCACCTGGGTCATGAACAGCACACCAAACCACACCGGGTCGTAGCCCAGCTGGACAATGATGGGCAGAAACACCGGCACGGTGATCATGAT
>JAABTO010000269.1 GCA_011389835.1 Desulfotignum sp.
CGGTTCGATTATCGCGTTCACCAGCTATCTGACCCTGATCCGGTCCCTGGGCGCGGACAAGGCCTCCTACAGCATCATGGTGGTTCCGGTGGTGGCATTGCTCATCTCTTCTTTCGTTGAAGGCTATGTCTGGAGTGTTTCCGCCATAACCGGCCTTATTCTGGTGGTGGGTGGGAATTTTCTGGCCCTGCACCGGCCGGCGGCAGCGGCTTGATCCGTTCTTCCTGCACGGGTGACCTGATAAACTCGTTGCAACGTTCAAAGGATCTGTGGTACTTATAGCAGTTATGAAACAATATGTCATAGACGGGCTGCGGCCGCAGGATCATAACCGGTTAAAGGCATATCTGGATGAATATGTTCAGGCGGCTGCAATTGTGGGAATCTACTGGCTGCCTTTGGATGAAAGTGTGCTCACGCCCCTGCAGATAAATCACCGGGAGTGCGCGCCCCACGTGTTTGCCCTGAAACTGGAGCAGAATTTACTGGCCTGTGAACTGCTGGTCAGAACCCGAAAACACATTCGATGCGACTGCATGGCCTATGCCACAGAGAAACAGCGGAACTGGTTGATCGACCAGACCGATGCCGTTCTTGAAAAGCTGGCCATTTGCATCTGAAAATATACTGGAAGCCACATGCTTAAACTGATACCGCTGGGAGGGCTTGGAGAAATCGGCCTGAACATGATGGTGGTGGAATATGATGATGTCATGTTCATCATCGATGCCGGCCTGATGTTTCCTGAAGATTATATGCTGGGGGTGGATATTGTGATTCCCGCCATGGATTACATCCGGGAAAACCGCAGAAAAATTCACGGGATTGTCATTACCCATGCCCATGAAGACCACATCGGGGCATTGCCCTATCTGTTGAAGGAAATCCGGATTCCGGTCTATGGCACCGCGTTTACGCTGGAAATCGTCAGAAACAAACTGGTGGAATTCGAACTCAATACCCGGGTAGACCTCAACCTGGTCGGTCCGGGGGAGATTCTGACCATGGATCCGTTTGAGATCGAATTCATCCGCGTGAGCCATTCCACCATCGAAGGGGTGGGTCTGGCCATTCAAACGCCTGAAGGCGTGGTGATCCATACCGGAGATTTCCGAATCAGCCACAATACCGACGTCATGAAAAACACGGATTTGTCTTCCTTTGCCCGGTACGGAGAACATGGGGTGCTGGCGTTGTTGTCCGATTCCACCAACGTGGAGGTGGAAGGGTATACCATGTCTGAACAGGCAGTGGCCAAGAACCTGGGGAAAGTGATTTCAGGGGCTCAGGGCCGGGTGATCGTGACCCTGTTCGCCTCCAACGTATTCCGGATTCAGCAGGTCATTGACATTGCCGTGAAAAACGGGCGCAAAGTGGTGTTCAACGGCCGGTCCATGGAGCAGATCATCGCGGTGGCGGACAAACTGGGCCACATCTCCTGTCCGCCCGATACGATTGTGGATATCAAGCAGATCAAACATCTGCCCGACGACAAGGTGCTGATCATCACCACCGGCAGCCAGGGGGAGCCCATGTCCGCCCTGGTACGGATGGCCTCCGGGGTCCACAAGCATATCCGCATCAAAAAAGGGGACAATGTGATTATGTCCTCCAAACATATCCCGGGCAATGAAAAAGCCATCGCCAGTATTATCAACAAGCTGTATCGCCGGGGAGCGGATGTGTTTTATTCCAAAGCCGCCGAGATTCATGCGTCCGGTCATGCCCACCAGGAAGAGCTCAAACTCATGCTGACGCTGACCAAACCCGACTATTTCATTCCGATTCACGGCGAATACCGCCATCTGGTGATCCATGCCCGGCTGGCGGAAAAAATGGGTCTTCCCAGAGACCATGTGCTGGTGGCCGAAGACGGCCAGGTGATTGTGTTCGACCAGGAAGGGGGGCGGATCGATGGCCAGGTGCACACCGGCCGGGTCATGGTGGACGGCAAGGGGATCGGAGACGTGGGCCGGAGCGTGTTGAAAGATCGCCGGGAGCTGTCTGAAGGCGGTCTGGTGGTGGTGACCATGATCATTGACGAGGAGACCGGTGTGGTGCTGTACGGACCGGAGCTGATTTCCAGGGGGTTTGTGTTTGATTCCGCAACCGGGCATCTGGTGGATGATGCCCAGTGTGTCATCCTGGAAATTGTGGAGGAAATCGAGGCCGGGATGGCGTCCCGGGTGGAACAGATCCGCACCCGCCTCAAGAAAGCGCTGAAACAGTATTTCTCCTATACCATCAACCGCAAGCCGCTCATCGTCCCCATCATCATCGAAGTATGAAAAAAGAACTGCTTTCCCTGCTGCTGCTGTTTCTGATCATTTTCTTTGCCGTCAGCCTGTTTTCTTTTCATGCGGATGATCCGGCCATCGGAAATGGGGTTTTGACCGCTCCTGGTGGCATTCACAATCTGTTCGGTCTGGTGGGAGCCCATGTGGCCGGTTTTCTGGTTTTTCTGTTCGGTGTGGGGGCGCTTTGGGTACCTCTGATTCTGTCGCTGCTCACCCTGTCTTATATCAAGGAAAAATCTTCCCGGGTCATGTGGCTGACCCCGGCCGGCGGCATTATTCTGATGATCGCCACCGGGGCCGGGTTTTTTCTGTTCAGGGACGAGTATCCCCTTTTGGGTACCCTGGTGCCGGCCGGTGGATGGGTCGGCACCACTTTTGCCGGGTTTCTGCTGACCTATGCCAATACCACCGGATGTATCATTGTTCTGATATTTTTTGCCGTCATCGGCGTCATTTTCGCCACCGGTATTTCCATGGTGGCCCTGGGCCGGATGATTTTCCGGAAAACCGCAGCGCTTGCGTCTGCGGTTAACCGGGATCTGAAAACGTTGTCATGCACGCTGAAACAGCGGGTGGAACAATGGAAATTACGACGATCAGAACGGTTGAACAACCCGGTTACCGATGATGCGCCGAAGGCATTACTGAAAAGCCTGCCGTTTCCCTCCCGGAAAAAGTCAAAAACCGGGCCGATTGCGCAGTCCGGCGATGTCTTTGAATCGGAAAATTTCCCTGACAATGATGGCGGTGCCGACATTGATTCAGAAAACATGTTCGCTCCGACCATTGTGGCACCTCAGATCGATACGAAGGAATATGCATCGGACCGGATGTCGGAAGATATCCGGGAGCAGGAAGTCTACCGGCTGCCGCCGCTGAATTTTCTGGAGGCAAAAGTCAAGGTCCGACTGGAAATCGATACGGACAAACTGCAGGAAAAAGGCCGGATTCTGGAAATCAAACTCAATGACTTCAATGTCAAAGGCGAGGTGGTGGAAATTCTGCCCGGTCCGGTGATCACCACGTTTGAATACCGTCCGGCACCGGGCATCAAGCTGTCAAAAATCACCGGCCTTTCCGATGATCTGGCCCTGGCCTTGAGTGCGGTGAGTATCCGGATTGTGGCCCCGATCCCGGGAAGGGATGTGGTGGGCATCGAGATTCCCAATGATGAACGGGAAATGGTGAACCTGCGGGAAATGGTCGCATGCAAAGATTTCATCGAGTCGGATTCCATGCTCACCCTGGGACTGGGCAAGGATCTCATGGGCCGGCCCGTGGTCACCAAGATGGACAAAATGCCCCATCTGCTCATTGCCGGTGCCACCGGCACCGGTAAAAGCGTGGGACTCAACGCCATGATCATCAGTCTTTTGTACAAGGCCACCCCGGATGAGGTCAAGTTTATCATGATCGACCCGAAACGCATCGAGCTGTCTGTCTACAATGAGATTCCCCATCTGATCTCCCCGGTGGTCACGGACATGAAAAAAGCCACCAAC
Source organism: Desulfotignum sp. (assembly GCA_011389835.1). Lineage (GTDB taxonomy): Bacteria > Desulfobacterota > Desulfobacteria > Desulfobacterales > Desulfobacteraceae > Desulfotignum. The sequence continues at coordinate 3,800 of JAABTO010000269.1, forward strand.
GCCCTTTTCTGGGCCGTGAAGGAGATGGAGCGCCGGTATGAACTGCTGGAGGAAAACGGTCTGCGCAATCTGGCCCAGTACAATGACATGATAAAGGAAAAACAACAGTCCCGGACCGAACGGCCGGCGGACGGTCCGGAATCCGAGATTGAAACAGATCTGCCGGATCTGGCGCCGCTTCCCTATATCGTGGTGATTGTGGACGAACTGTCGGATCTGATGATGGTGGCATCCAAGGATGTGGAGTTCGCCCTGACAAGGTTGGCCCAGATGGCAAGGGCCGCCGGCATCCATATCATCATCGCCACCCAGCGGCCTTCCGCAGATGTGCTCACCGGCACCATCAAAGCCAATTTTCCCACCCGCATCTCTTTTCAGGTGTCCTCAAAGA
>JAABTO010000270.1 GCA_011389835.1 Desulfotignum sp.
GGCTGCTCACCCTGCGCAGCCGCATACCCGCTTTCAGCAGGGGGGATCTGGTTTTTCTGGAACCGGAAAATCCCAAAATCCTGGCCTTTATCCGCCGGCATGAAGACCAGTCTGTGCTGGTGGTGGTTAATCTTTCCCGGTTTGTGCAGTATGCTGAACTGGCTATGCAGGGATATGAAGGAAGAATCCCGGTGGAAATATTTGGCAACACCCCTTTTCCGGGCATTACCGATGCCCCGTATTTTCTCACCCTGGGGCCCCATGGTTTTTTCTGGTTTCTGCTCACGCCCCCCGAACAAGCGGATACGGAATCTGACATGGATGCCGAACTGCCGGTATTCGAGGTGCGCACACGATGGGAGGAGGTGATGCAGGGGAACCTGCGCAGACGTTTTGAGAAACATCTGCGGTCCTATATTGTAAAATGCCGGTGGTTTGGCGCCAAGAACAGCCGCATCAAGTCCCTTGCCCTGGGTGACCAGGTGTCTGTGGGCAACCATGTTCGGGCAGGTTATATGCTCCTGGTAACCCTGGGGTACACAGACGGTAAGGATGAAACCTATATCCTGCCGGTTACCTGTCTGAGCGCTGCAGACGGCGCAGCTGTCATGGAGAACCACCCCCAGGCGGTCATGGCACAGATAAAAATGACATCCAAAGGACAGGAAGGGTTTCTTGTGGACGGTCTGTTTCATCCGGGGTTCTGCCACGTGCTTTTGGAAATGATCCACCGCAGGCAATCTGCAAAAGGCAGCAAGGGCAGGTTAACGGCAACACCTGCCACCGGGTTTAAACGCATGTACAGCACGCTGAGCCTGCCGATGGAAACCAGGGTGATAAGCACGGAACAGAGCAACACCTCCATCATTTTCGGGCACCGGTTCATTCTCAAGCTGTTCCGCCGCCTGCAGGAAGGGACCAACCCCGACCTGGAAATATCACGGTTTCTGGCCGGCAGGGGGTTTGCCGGTCTGCCCGGTCTTGCCGGGTTTCTGGAATACATCCGTCAGGATGAGGAACCCGGTACTGTGGGTATTCTCCAGGAGTATGTGCCCAACCAGGGGGATGCCTGGGCCTATACCGTGAGCAGCCTGTCCGGTTTTTTTGAACGGGTGATGGAGAGCCGGGAAAATATTCCGGTTTCTCTGCCCCGCAAAAGCCTGCTGGCATTAAGCCGGATGCCTGTTCCCCCTGAGATGGAAACGCAGATCGGATTTTATCTGGAATCCGCTGTTCTGCTGGCCCGGCGCACAGCCCAGATGCATGCGGCACTGGCATCGGCATCACAGGATCCTTTGTTTACACCTGAACCGTTTTCCAAACTCTATCAGCGCGCGCTTTTTCAGTCCATGAGTTCCATGGCAGGCAGGGTACTGGGACAGCTTGAAAAACGCATCAGGGCCCGGAAAAATCCATTGCCGAAAAATATTCAGGCCGCCGCAAAACAGATACTGGACCGCAGGCAGGAGATCATTGACCGTTTCAGGGCACTCACAAGCCGAAAGATAAGCGCCATGAGGGTGCGGTGCCACGGTGATTTTCACCTGGGCCAGATTTTACACACAGGCCAGGATTTTGTGATTATCGATTTTGAAGGAGAACCGGTCCGGCCAGTGAGTGAGCGGCGCATCAAACGGTCTCCCCTCCGGGATGTGGCAGGGCTTTTGCGGTCATTTCACTATGCCTGTTATGTGGCCCTCCAGGCCGAGGAAGCAAGGGGGATGTTCCATCCTGAACTGCGCGGGACCATGGTGGCCAGGGCAGAGGAATGGCGGATGTGGGTGAGTGCCCAGTACTTGGGTGAATATCTGGCCAGAAGTGCTGATGCCGGTTTTCTGCCTGATACCCATGAGGAGATGGAAATACTGCTGCATGCGTATCTCATGGAAAAAGCGGTGTATGAGCTCGGCTATGAAATGAACAACCGCCCCGACTGGATCAATATACCCCTCACAGGGATTGAACAACTATTAAATGAAACCTGATATATATATGGAGGCTAACATGCCCGATCAAGATCACAGCACCCTGAATCAGAAAAAAATAAAACCCGGTGATATCAGTCTGATGAGCGAAGATGATCTGTTTTTGTTCAATGAAGGCAGCCATTTTTGCCTGTATGACAAACTGGGCGCCCATCCCATGAAAGTTGACAATCAGAATGGATTCTATTTTGCCGTGTGGGCCCCCAATGCCCGGGAGGTTTTTGTCACGGGATCATTCAACGACTGGCACACTACCCAGCACCCGCTGACACCCCGGGCAGATTCAGGTATATGGGAGGGTTTCATCCCCGGTATTAAAAACGGGACGTTGTACAAATATCATATCCGTTCCACACAGAAAGAATACCAGGTGGACAAAACCGATCCGTTCGCATTTTTCACCGAACTGTCCCCCCAGACTGCATCTGTGACATGGGATCTGGCCCATGAATGGTCAGATGGCGACTGGATGGAAAATCGCAGCAATGTCAATTTGAGATCTGCGCCCATGGCTGTTTATGAGATGCACCTGGGTTCCTGGATCCGGATACCGGAAGAAAAAAATCGGTTTGCAACCTATCGGGAACTGGCTGAAAAACTGCCGGATTATCTTTTGAAGATGGGATTTACCCATGTGGAGTTTCTGCCGGTAATGGAACATCCCTTTTACGGCAGCTGGGGATATCAGTGCCTGGGCTATTTTGCCCCCAGCAGCCGTTTTGGTACGCCCCAGGATTTTATGTTTCTGGTGGACTGCCTGCACCAGAAAGGCATCGGCGTGATCCTGGACTGGGTGCCGTCCCATTTTCCCAGTGATGAGCACGGTCTGGGGTATTTTGACGGTACCCATCTGTTCGAGCACGAAGACCCGCGCAAGGGGTTTCATCCTGACTGGAAAAGCCTGATTTTCAACTATGGCCGCAATGAAGTCGTCAGCTATCTTATCAGCAGTGCCATGTTCTGGCTGGAAAAATACCATGTTGATGGTTTCCGGGTGGATGCGGTTGCTTCGATGCTCTATCTGGACTATTCCCGGAAAGAAGGTGAATGGGAGCCCAACATATACGGGGGGCGGGAAAACCTGGAAGCGGTTTCCTTTCTCAAGCGCTTTAATGAGGTGGTCCATGACAACCACCCCCATGCGGTCACCATTGCCGAGGAATCCACTGACTGGCCCATGGTGTCAAGACCGTCTCACCTGGGGGGACTGGGGTTTGACATGAAATGGGACATGGGATGGATGCATGACACCCTGGCGTATATGTCCATAGATCCCATTCACCGCAGCTTTCATCATGACAAACTGACCTTCCGGATGATATATGCCTTTAATGAAAACTATGTGCTCCCTTTGTCCCACGATGAGGTGGTCCACGGCAAAGGGTCTTTGCTGGGCAAGATGCCGGGGGACGAGTGGCAGAAGTTTGCCGGACTGCGTCTGCTTTTTGGATACATGTATGGACAGCCGGCCAAAAAACTTGTTTTCATGGGGGGTGAAATCGGCCAGGGCCGGGAATGGAACCATGACAGCAGCCTGGACTGGCACCTGCTGGAAAATCCTTTCAACAAGGGGCTTCAGCGCTGGATCGAAGACCTGAACCAGTTTTACCGGCGCACCCCTGCCATGCATGCAGATGATTTTTCACGGAAGGGATTTCAGTGGATCGACTGCAATGATGTGCAGCAGTCCACCCTCACTTTTTTGCGCAAAGGCGGGACAGCAAAGGAAGATATTATTGCGGTGTGTAATTTTACGCCCATACCCCGTCCCAATTACCGGGTGGGGGTTTCCGCAGACGGGTTCTGGAAAGAGTGTCTCAACAGTGATGCAAAAGAATACGGGGGCAGCAACCAGGGCAGCCTGGGACAAATTGAAGCTTCTCCGGTACCGGCCCACGGGTTCGCCTTTTCCCTGAACATCGTGCTGCCGCCCCTGGGGATTGTTTTCCTGCAGAAAATGGCATCTGAATAGATTTCCGTAAACACAATGCAACCATGGAGTAAGAAGCGAAAACCAATGAAAACATTAATTTTGACCAATGAGTATCCCCCCCATATTTACGGGGGGGCCGGGGTGCATGTGGACCATCTTGTCCGGGAAATGAGCGCCCTGTCTTCCGGCACAGACTTCTTTGATGTCCTGTGTTTCGGGGACCAGAAACAGTCCGACCCCCATCTGCGGGTATCTGGTGTGCCAG
>JAABTO010000271.1 GCA_011389835.1 Desulfotignum sp.
TAGCCGGCCAGGCCGACATCGGCAACATCTGCATGGCCTATCAGCCGGGCCGGTTCATTGTCACCAATGCCACCAGCCTGCCCCTGGGTATTCCCGATGCCAGGTCCGGGTCCATCGCCCTGCTCAAACTGTATGAAAAATACAAACCCGAAGCGTTCAAGGATGTGGTGGTGCTCACCATGTTCACCAATGCACCGGGCAACATCATGTCCCAGCAGCCGGTGCGGAACATGGCTGATTTAAGGGGTATGGACCTGCGTGCCTCCGGGGATTCCGCCACCATCCTCAAGGCCTGGGGCGCCAATCCGGTGGGTATGCCCATGCCTGCCACGGTGGAAGCCCTGCAGAAAGGCACGGTCAAGGGTTTGTTTTCCTCCCTGGAAGTGATGAAGGATTTCAAGTTCGCTGAAAACTGCAAGTACATCACCATGGTGGATGCCGGCATCTATCCTTTTGCCGTGATCATGAACAAGGCCTCGTGGGCCAAACTGCCGGCCGATGTCCAGCAGGTGATGATGGACCTCAAAGAGGAGCAGGCCATCTGGACCGGGGAATACATGGATCAGCAGATTAAGGATGCCGTGGCCTGGTCCAAAGAAGAGCAGGGCGTGGAGGTGATCACCCTGCCGGCGGATGAAAAGGCCCAGTGGGATGAAAAAATCACCTTTATGGTGGATGACTGGATTGAAAATGCCAAGGCCAAGGGGTTTCCGGCCGAGGAGATTGTCAATGACATCAAGGCATTCGTTAAACAATAAATGAACAATAATAGATTCTGACTTACGCAGATTTTCTGAAATACCTTAACCGCCTGTCCGGCCATGGTGGCCGGACAGGCCCGGAGGCTGTTCATGGAGCTGTTGTCCCGCATCAACAAATATGTGAACATGGCGTTGACCCTTACCGGCGGGGTGTTTCTGGTGGGCATGATCCTGCTGACCTGTGCCAACATCTTTGTCCGCCAGATTTTTGTGCCCATCCCCGGCACCTTTGAGCTGATGGGCTATGCCGGGGCCGTGGTCACGGCGTTTGCCCTGGGTTACACCCAGTTCACCAACGGCCATATCAGTGTGGATGTGCTGGTGAACGCCTATCCAAAACCGGTCAAACGCCTGATATCCGTGATCAGTCATGGGGTGTGCTGCGTGTTTTTCGGACTGGCTGCCTGGCATGTGATGCAGAAGGCCCTGGTATTGATGCGGGTGGGGGAGCTGTCCGAGACGCTGCGCATCATCTATTATCCCTTTACCCTGGCCGTGGCGTTCGGCTGCCTGGTGCTGTGTCTGGCCCTGGTCACGGACTTTCTCAAGGCCCTGTTCCCGCCAAAGGAGCGATCATGAGTATTACCCTGGTGGGCATTATCGGTATTGCAGCACTGCTGTTCATCCTGTTCGTGTTCGGTATTCCTGTGGGGTTTGCCATGGGGCTGGTGGGGTTTGCGGGGTTTTCATACGTGATCAACCTGAATGCCGGTTTTAACATGCTGGGGGCGGTGATCTGGGATACGTTTTCCAGTTACGGCCTTACCGTGATTCCTTTGTTCATCTTCATGGGTCAGATCGCGTTTTATTCCGGGGTCAATGAAAAACTGTACAAAGCCGCCTATACCTGGGTGGGGCATGTGAAAGGCGGAATTGCCATGGCCACGGTCATGGCGTGTGCCGCGTTTGCCGCCATCTGCGGGTCCAACGCCGCCACCGCCGCCACCATGACCACGGTGGCCCTGCCTCAGATGACCAAATACAAGTATGAGCCCATGCTGTCCACCGGGGCCATTGCCTGCGGCTCCACTTTAGGGGTGGTGATCCCGCCCTCCGTGGTGCTGATCATCATCGGGCTGTCCACGGAACAGTCCATTGCCCAGCTGTTTTACGGGGGGCTGGGGGCCGGGATCCTGCTGGCCCTGTTGCTGACCCTGACCGTGTGGGTGGTGTGCCACATCTATCCTTCCTGGGGTCCCACGGGCGAGGCCACCAGTTTCAGGGATAAAATCCGGTCTTTGTCCGGGGCCTTGGAGATGCTGGTGCTGTTCATGGTGGTGATGCTCGGATTGTATTTCGGGCTGTTCACCCCCACTGAAGCCGGGGCCATCGGCGCTTTTTTTGCCGTGGTCATCGGCGTGGTGCAGAAAAGCCTGTCATGGGAGGATTTTTACAATGCGGTGTTCGATACGTTGAAAATTTCCTGTATGGTGATCATGATCATCACCGGGGCCATGATTTTCGGAAAATTCCTGGCCATTACCCGGATTCCCTTTAATATTGCCGACTGGGTAGTGGCGCTGCCGTTTTCCAAGACCATGATCATGGCCATTATCTTTTTGATTTATATAGTCGGCGGTGCGGTGATGGATGCCCTGGCCCTGTTGCTCATCACCATACCCATCTTTTTTCCGGTGGCCATGGAGCTGGGGTATGACCCTATCTGGTTCGGGGTGACCATCACCATCGTCACCACCCTGGGGGCGGTGACCCCGCCGGTGGGGGCAACCACTTATGTGGTGGGGGGGATGGCCAAAAATGTGCCCCTGGAACGGGTGTTTCAGGGGGTGGCCTATTTTCTGCCGGCCTATATCCTCTGCGTGATTTTGATGATGCTGTTCCCCCAGATTGTATTGTATCTGCCAGGTCTGTTAAAATGATCCGGGCGGAAAGTTATTGATAAAGGAGAAAAATACGTGCGGTTACCACAATTTACCTACCACAGCCCCGACACTCTGGAAGGGGTGCTGGCGCTGTTGGATGAATACCGGGAACAGGCCGGGGTTCTGGCCGGGGGCACTGATCTGCTGGTGCGCATGAAACACCGGCTGGCCGCTCCCAAGGTGCTGGTGAGCCTCAAATACCTGGACAGCTTGGCGTATATCAGAGAAGATGACGGGATCCTGTGCATCGGGGCAAAGACCCCCATCATCGATGTGATCCGGTCGGAGAGCGCGGCACAGGCCGCCCCGGCCCTGGTCCAGGCTTGTGAACGTATCGGCGCGGTCTCCATCCAGCATTTTCGGGGTACCCTCGGCGGCAACATCCTCCAGGACAACCGGTGCATCCACTACAACCAGTCACAGTTTCACCGATCCGGGCGCCAGCCCTGCCACAAGGACGGGGGCAAGATCTGCTATGCCAGGGATGAGGCGGACCGGTGCAATTCCACCTGCCAGTCTGACGGGGCAACCGCTTTGACGGCCCTGGATGCGCATCTGGTCCTGAACAGCATCCGGGGAGAACGCCGGGTGGCTTTGGATACGTTTTACACCACCGACGGAATCCATCCTTTTGACATGCAGCCCGATGAACTGCTGACCCAAATCGACATTCCGTTAGTGTCGGGGTCGGTGTCCGCCTATGAGCGGCTCTCCTTCCGGTCTGCCATTGATTACCCCATTGTGTGTGCCGGTGTCCGTCTGGTGCCGGACCCGGATGATACCGGGTGCATTGGTTCGGCCCGCATCGTGGTGGGCGCCATGGGACGGTCACCGTTGTTCCTGGCCCAGGTGTCCCGGTCCCTGGCCGGGGTTACGTTCGATGATGCTGTCGCCCTGGAAAAAGCCGGTAAAGATGCCATGAACGCGGCAGCCGCGTTTGCAGCCCACAATGCAGGGGCGGAACTGGCCTACCGCCAGGCCATGGTGGAAAAGATGGTGATCCGGGCCTTGACACTGGCGGCAGCCCGGGTATCAGCCCGGAAAGCGAGGTAGCCATGCAGACAATAGACATCACCCTGACTATAAATGAACAGACACACACCCTTGCCGTGAAACCCAATGACACCCTGCTGGAGGTGGTGCGGGATTACCTGGACCTGACCGGGTCCAAGGAGGGCTGCGGAGAAGGGGTGTGCGGCTCGTGCACCGTGCTGCTGGACGGGCACCCGGTCCGGGCCTGCCTGACCCTGGCTCTGGAAGCGGACGGATGCGCCGTGACCACAGTGGAGGGCCTGGCGGACGGGGACACGCTGTCGCGGCTGCAGCAGTCTTTTATCGCCCATGGGGCGGTGCAGTGCGGGTTCTGTACCCCGGGCATGCTCATGTCTGCCACTGCCCTGTTGAAGGAACAGCCGAGCCCGGATCGGAAAGCGGTGCGCAAGGCCTTGTCCGGCAACATCTGCCGGTGCACCGGGTATGCCAAGATCGTGGATGCGGTCGAACATGCGGCCCGGCCGGCACCCGGGTGTCCGG
>JAABTO010000056.1 GCA_011389835.1 Desulfotignum sp.
CCACAACTAAAAAAAGGAACCGAATTATGCAGAAACCCTTTATTATCAGTGGCGTCCCCAAGGGGATTCGAACCCCTGTCGCCGGCGTGAAAGGCCGGTGTCCTGGACCGGGCTAGACGATGGGGACGCATAAGGTTTTCTGGCTTTTGGTGCTCTGTTTATCTGGTGGGCCGTGCTGGGCTCGAACCAGCGACTCTCTGCTTAAAAGGCAGATACTCTGCCAACTGAGTTAACGGCCCGAGGGGCACTCCCAAAAAACACAGGCGAATTTATATGTTTTTCCTGGCATTGTCAACTCTTTTTTTGTTTTTTTAAAAATTAACCGGTTTAATCAATCGGACCGAGAATCCAAAAAAAACACCCCTTCATATAAAATGAACATCATTCTAAAATTTTAGAAAAAATAAATCATTTGTTCTTGACATGATGAAAAATTAAAAATATTATTTTGTAATTGTTTGCAAACAGCTTACTTAAATCAATGGAAGAACACCATGGATAAAATCGACTTACAGATCCTGGAAATTCTACAGAAAAAAGCGCGGATTCCCAATGTCGAAGTTGCCAGAACCATCGGCATGGCACCGTCCGCCGTTCTGGAGCGTATAAAAAAACTGGAAGCGTCCGGGGTGATCCAGGGATATGAGGTCCGGCTGAATCCGGATATGTTTCAATGCGCCATGGTGGCTTTTGTCGAAATCAACGTATCAGATCCGGCCTGCTTTCCCGACATCGGCCGGGCGCTGGCCGCCATCGATCAGGTCCAGGAGGTTCACTATCTGTCCGGCCAGGACTGCCTCATGGTCAAACTCAGGGCAAAAGACAACAGGGAGCTGGAGACCCTTCTTTCAACCCGTATCAACAATCTCCATGATGTGTCTGCCACCCGGACCCATATCGTCCTGTCCACGTTCAAGGAAAGTGCAAAAATTGTCATCAACCCCATTTCGTGACCCCCTGAAATGATTACGACTCAGTTATTCAAGGAAATCGACCATGCCCATGTCAGACGCTTTTAAAGACCGGCTGTCCCGGAGACTGCCGGATATTGCTGAAACCTTCGGGACTCCGTTTCATATTTATGATGAAACCGGAATCTGTGACACCTGCGACCAGCTGAATACCACATTCGCCCCCCTGGAAGGATTCCGGGAATATTTTGCAGTCAAGGCACTGCCGAACCCGACGGTCATGACCATTCTCAAAAAAAAGGGCTTCGGTTTTGACTGCAGTTCCGTTCCGGAACTGGTGCTGGCCAGAAGAATCGGATCGGCGGGTGAAGATATCATGTTTACGTCCAACAACACCCGGACAAAACAGTTTCAGGCCGCCATGGATCAGGGCGGAGCAATTCTCAATCTGGATGACCTCTCTTTGATCCGGAAGCTGCCCCACGTCCCGGAACAGATCTGCTTCCGGTACAACCCCGGCCCTGAGAGATCCGGCAATCACATCATCGGCAACCCGGTGGAAGCCAAATACGGGCTTACGCGGGAACAGCTTTACACTGCCTATGAGACCGCCATTCAGATGGGTGTCAAACGGTTCGGCATTCATACCATGCTGGCCTCCAATGAATTGAATCACACCTATATGGTGGAGACTGCGGACATGCTTTTACATGTCATTTCTGAACTTCACCGGAAACTGTCGATTCGGTTTGAATTCATCAACATCGGCGGAGGACTGGGCATCCCTTATTCCCCGGAGGATGCCCCTTTTGACCTTGCGGCCATGGCCCGGGGCATTGGGCATTCCCTGGCGGAATTCAAAAAAATCAACGCCTGGGTTCCCAGGCTGTATATGGAAAGCGGACGGTATATCACCGGGCCCCATGGTGCCCTGGTCACCACCGTCATCAACCACAAACATATTTACAGAAACTATGTGGGGGTGGATGCATCCATGTCCGCGTTGATGCGACCGGGAATATACGGGTCCTATCACCATATTCACATCCACGGCAAAGAGCATCTGCCCGTATCCGGCCCGGTGGACGTGATCGGAGGACTTTGCGAAAACAACGACAAATTCGCTGTTCAGCGGTCTTTGCCTGAAACCCGGGAAGGGGATCTGCTGATCATTCATGATACCGGGGCCCACGGCCAGTCCATGGGCTTCAACTACAACGGGCATTTACGGCCCAAAGAACTGCTGCTGAAAAAAGACGGCAGCGTGGTCCTGATCCGGCGGGCCGAAACCATGGATGATTATTTCGCCACCCTGGAATTTGACCCCCTGGTCCTGCCGGCACCATGACCGCAAACAGCTACCGGTTATCAGAATTCAGAACAAGGAGGGATCATGTCACATTGTATGGTACTTGTTACCTGTAAAGACGAAACTGAGGCCCGCTCGCTGGCATCGATGATCGTGCATGACAAACTGGCGGCCTGTGTGCAGATGAACCCGGTGGTCAGCGTCTACACCTGGGAGGGCCGGGTGCAGACCGAAACGGAAACGCGGCTGACCATCAAAACCAGAACCGCCCTGTATCCGGCTCTGGAATCATTCATCCTGAAACATCATCCCTATGAGGTTCCCCAGATTCTTGAGGTACCGATATCCAGGGGGCTGCCTGAATTTCTCGACTGGATCGACCAGACCACTGCCGCATGAGACATTCCGGCCGATCGGACTTATCCACAGAGACCCGCATTTTTTCTGTACTTTGCCAGAAAAGTATTTCATAATGACTGGCATCAAATCCAACGCCTTTGAACAGGAGAAAAAATTCATGGATCTCAGGGATATATGCCCGGAAAAACTCCTCACACCGGAACAGAGTGTCAAAAAAATAAAAAACGGGAGCCGGGTATTTATCGGTACGGGCTGTGGCGAACCCCAGCGGCTGATCAAAGCCATGGTGGAAAACCAGAGCGCTCAGGATATTATCGTGTACCAGATGCTGTCATCTTCCCTGTCAAACTATGTTCATGATGAAAAATTCCTGTCCCGGTTTTCCATCAAGCTGTTTTTCATTTCCGTGCTCATGCGCCAGTCCGCGTTTGAAGGAAAAATCGATTACATCCCGGTATATCTGTCCCAGATTCCCAAAATTTTCGAACACCGGGAAATCGGTCTGGATGTAGCCCTGATCCAGGTGTGCCCGCCGGACAAACATGGATATTGTTCCCTTGGTATATCCGTGGACATCACACTCTCGGGAATGAAAAACGCGGACCTGGTCATCGCACAGATCAATCCACAGATGCCCCGGACCTGGGGGGATTCCGTGGTGCACATCGATGAAATCGATTTTCTGGTGGAATATGAGGAACCGATACTGGAGTCTTTGCCCAGCCAGAAAAACCAGAAAGTCATCGAGCGCATCGGCCATTACGTCAACATGCTGGTAGATGACGGCGCCACCCTCCAGATCGGGTTCGGACATCTGCCCGACGCGGTGGTGCCCTATCTTTCCGACAAAAAAGATCTGGGCATCCATACCCAGGTCATCACGGACGGGCTGCTGCCCCTGTTTGAAAAAAAAGTGATTACCAACCGCAGAAAAAACTATCTTCCGGACCGGGTGGTGGCTTCGCTGTGCATGGGTTCCAGGAAACTGTATGAATTCGTGGACAACAACCCCATGTTCTATTTCAAATCATCGGAATTTGTGAATGACCCCAACGTCATAGCGAAAAACGACCGGCTGATCTCCATCAGTTCGGCCCTGGAGGTGGACCTGACCGGTCAGGTGTGCACCGATTCCAAGGGATATCTGTTTTACAGCGGCATCGGGGATCAGGTGGATTTCATCCGGGGATCAGCCATGTCGGAAGGCGGGTTTTCCATTATCATCATTCCGTCCACGGCCCAGAACGATACCGTGTCCCGGATTGTCCCCCATTTAAGTGAAGGGGCCGGAGTGGCCACCACCCGAGGCGACATCGACATCATCGTCACCGAATACGGGATTGCGGAAATGCGGCGGAAAAGTATTTATCAGCGGGTCATGGAGCTGGCCCAGATCGCCCATCCCAAATTCAGAAAGGAGTTGATCGAGGAAGCCAAGAAACGCCACTATATCTTCCCGGATCAGGTGCCGCCCACCAGCCAGGACCTGATGTTTCTTGATTCCTATCAGTATTCACTGAAACTGGACAACGGAAAAGACATCAATTTTCGTCCTCTCCTGCCATCCGATGAATTCGAATCCCGTCACTTTTACTACTCTTTGCAGGAAGATTCCATCTATTACCGGTTTTTCAACAAACGCAAGGTATTTTCCAGGGAAATGCTCCAGCAGCAATGGGCTGAGGTGGATTACCGCCGGAACATGACCCTGATCGGGGTCATGCAGGCAGGACAGCGCAAACAGATCGTGGCCATCGGCTCCTATGCCGAAGCCACGGAAAATGCCGCAGAGGTCGCTTTTCTGGTGAAAGAGGACTTCCACGGCATGGGTATCGGATCCTTTCTGCTAAAAACCCTTGAAGAGATCGCAAAAGAAAACAATTACACCAGTTTCATTGCCACAGTCCTTGCAGAAAACCGCAAAATGCTCAAAGTGTTCCAAAAACGGTATCCCACTGCCAAATTTATTCGAACCGGCAGCGGAGAGATCGAAGTGGAAATGCCCTTTGAGTAAAGGGAGCCGCTATTTCCGGTTTTTGGAACTCAATTCCGGAAAATCCCAGTAAAAATATTCCTGAAAATGGCCGGATCCCGCCGGATCTGATTTGGACGCCGTCATTTCCCGCAGCTCGATGCGCCGGATTTTGCCGGAAATGGTCTTGGGCACTTCGGTCACAAACTCGATGATTCTGGGAATCTTGAATTTCGCCAGAATATGGGTGGTATGCTTGAACAGCTCAAGTGCAAGTTCCCGGTTGCCCTCAAACCCGGGATTCAAAATGACATACGCCTTGACAAGCTGATATCTCTGGGGATCCGGTGCCCCTACCACGGCTGCTTCTGCGACGGCCGGGTGCTCGATCAGGGCGCTTTCCACCTCAAAGGGACCGATACGGAAATCCGATGATTTGATCACATCATCGGCCCTTCCCACAAACCACCAGTATCCATCCGCATCAAACGAAGCCCGATCTCCGGTATAATAGAAATTATCCACAAACACGGAACTCATTTTCTCCGGATTGCCGATATATTCGGAGAACAGACCGATACCCCGCCATCTGTCCAGCTTGACCACAATATGCCCCACCGTATCCGGGGTGGTGATCTCATTGCCTTCATCATCGGCCAGGGCCACGTCATACATAAATGACGGGATACCGAATGAGCCGGACCGCATTTTATCGGCCATCCAGGGCGGATTGCCGATCATGGCGGTGGATTCAGTCTGTCCGTAGAAATCACGAATCCGGGTGCCGGTATGTTTTTCCCACCGGTTGATCACGTCCGGGTTCAACGGCTCACCTGCGGATACGGACTGACGCAGCCCGGTCAACCGGATGCCGGACAGATCCGAATTCACAAACATCCGCCAGGCCGTGGGCGGGGCACAGAATGTGGTCACCTGATGTGTTTCCAGGGCCTTGAGATACAGTTCCGGATCCAGCGCGGAAAAAGAAAATGCGGTCACGGTGGCCCCCACATTAAAGGGCACGAAAAAAGAGGACCAGGACCATTTGGCCCAGCCAGGCGCACTCAGATTGTGATGAATGTCCTCGGGTTTGACACCGATGATGACGCTGGTGGACAGATGACCCAGGGGATATGACACGGCCGTATGTCCCACGCGTTTGGGAAGTCCGGTGGTGCCGGAGGTGAAAAAGCAGAACAAAATGTCATCAGGCCGGGTGGGGGCGGCCGGGGCAGTCATGGGTTGCCGGAAAATCTCATCAAACCCAGTCCAGCCCTCTCTGGTACCCAGTACCAATTTGATTTTGGGATGAATACCGGTCTGTTCGGCCGCCTGATCGATGAACTCGGCACTGGCTTCATCCGCCATCACCACATCCGGCGGATAGGTTTCAAACCGGTATTCCATTTCCCTGGGGGTCATGGTCGTGGCCGTGGGCACGGCCACAATACCGGCTTTGATGCATGCCAGGCCGGCAAACCACATCTCGGGGACAACCGGGGCCATCATATACATGTTCTGTTTATTCCCCACCCCGTTTTCAGACAGAAAATTCACCAGCTGGTTGGCTTTCTGCATCATTTCCAGATAGGTGAACGACCGGGTGTCACCGGTGTGAATATCATGCCAGATCAACGCGGTTTTCTCAGGATGTTCCTTGACATGAAAATCTTCGAAAATCTGTTTCGCCCAGTTGAACTGATCCGGAAGCGGCTTCTGGTTCAATGTGTTGAAAAAGGATCTGGCCTTGGCTTCTTTCCGGGAATCGTCCGCCATCTGGTTGATGCGGATCAATTCCTGATAAAGTTCTTTCATACCGGTAAACACTCCTTGCAATCCAGTTAAATGTTATATATAGCATCAGATCGAAACAACCTGCTTCATCGCACATGGCCATGACCCTTGTCAAGGCTTTGATAAAAGTTGTAACCAAAATTATGCGGAAAAGAAATATCCTGTGACAACCAGCGATTTTACCCTGATCATGGCCCCCTTGCAGGGATTTACAGATGTCACGTTTAGAAATGTGTATGCCGCACATTTTTCCGGTGTGGATGAAGCCCTTGCCCCATTCATCTCCACCATGGGGCAGCAGCGCATCAAACCGGCCCGGATCAGGGACGTGGACCCGAAAAACAACCAGACCCTGCCGGTTACCCCCCAGATCCTGGGCAATGCGGCAGAAGACTTCATCTGCCTGGCCCGGCACCTGGCCGAAATGGGGCACACGCTGATCAACTGGAACCTGGGATGCCCCCATTCCAAGATCGCCAAAAAAAAGCGGGGGTCCGGCCTGTTGATGTTTCCGGAAACCATTGACAGGCTTCTGGAAACCATTATTGCGCAGATGCCGGTACCGCTGTCGGTGAAGATCCGCCTGGGCCGGAAGGATAAAAAAGAGAGCCATGACCTGATCCAGGTATTGAACCGGCACCCCCTGGATCATGTAATCCTGCACCCCCGCACCGGGGTTCAGATGTATCGGGGAGAAGCGGATCTTGACGCATTCGAGGCGGCCATGGAAGCCTGTGTTCACCCGTTTGTGTACAACGGGGATATTTCGGACATGGCGTCATTCTCACTGGTGAGGCGCCGATTTCCCGATATCCGCCGGTTCATGATCGGCCGGGGCATTCTGTCCAATCCGTTTCTGCCTGAGGAAATCAAAGGGATACCTTCAGACCCGGCCCGTCGTCTGTCCCGGCTTCGACGGTTTCACGACGATCTGACGGCCGCCTATGCAGGCCGGTTTTCCGGTCCCGGCCATCTGATCGGCCGAATGAAAGGATTCTGGCATTATCTGGGGCCTTCTTTCAAGGATCATGACAAAGCGATAAAAAAAATCCTGCGCGCCCCATCCCTTGAGGCCTATTTCACCCATGTGGCGGATTTATTTGACACCGGTCCGCTGTTTTGCCCCTGATCCCACGGTCTTACCAAAGCAATCAAAGGTCTGTTCGATCGACGGATCCGTCATCTTTCCGGGCACTTGTTTTGTCGGGCTTTGACGGCGGGCGGTTTTCCATTATGTTTGTGTTCTGTTCCGTGCCGGTCTTCTTGCCTGTCACCTGACAGGCATCCCTCATTCAGGTGGAAATTCCCATTTTTGGCAGAACATAAATCTGAAGCAGCAGATAGACGCCGATAAAACCGATGATCCAAAGCATTTCTTTCATAATATCTCCTTTTAATGAATACTCAAATCAGATAATAATCATAAACAGAACCGGATTCAACCCATACCCCTGTATCCTGGAATCCGGTGCGCCAGACATGGTTGAGCGGGTTGACATCGGAACGGCCGGGTGCCGTTCTTGCCTGATGAACGAATCAAACAAAGAACAGACTTGCAAAACAATTATTTATGTATATGATAGTGGGTAATTCGATACTGATGTTACCGTTTTTACCTTAATAAACCTACGGGAGAAATCCAATGACCAGAAAAGTACAGAATATTCTTTTCGCCTCCGATCTGTCTGTGGACATGAAACCGGTTTTTGAGCATGCCGTTGCCATGGCCACCTATGCCGGTGCCAACCTGATCGTTCTTCACGTGATGGAGGAAGCCAGTCCGTCCGCTCAAAGACAGGTGCAAATGGCATTCGGCGAAAATCTTTACAAGGAGATCAGAGCCAAGCACAAAACCGGCGCCCAGGACCTGCTCATCGGAAAGAACGTGGATGCGCTGCGAATCCGTCAGGCCATTGCCGGATTTTTCGAAGACCGGGAAAAAACACCGGCCGATGAAACGTCCCCCATCAAAAAAATCCTGGTGGCGGAAGGGCATTCCATTGCAGATGAAATTGTATCCACAGCTGTAGAAGAAGACTGTGCATTCATCGTCATGGGGTGCAGACAGCAGGGACTGGTGGCAAAAGCCATGGGAGACAAACTGGTCCGCAAAGTATTGAAACGGTCCTCTGTTCCCGTGTTTGTAGTCCCGCGCGACAGGGAATAATTTCAGATTGAATCCGCGGTTTTTCTGTACTCACTTCCCCGGGAAAACGTCACCGCAACACCGATGGCAGCCAGAAAGGTTCCGGCTGCCATCACGTGTCTGAATCCTGCCATGAACGCCGGTGCCATGGCAGGAATATAACTGTCCATTCCTTTCCCCTGAAATGTCAGAAATGCCGAAAAAATCGTTCCGGCCAGAGCGACCCCAAAAACCATTCCCAGGGTCCGGGCCGTAGCGACAGCTCCCGAGGCGATTCCCCGCTGATGCACGGCCACCGCTCCCATGATGGCGGTATTGTTGGGAGAAACAAACAACGCCGTGCCGATACCAGCCAAAGCCATGCGCCAGACAATGGCCCAAATGTCCGGTTCCGGAGACAGAAAAATCAAAAAAAACAAGGACAGACACATGAACGCCATGCCCAGCGTACACAGCAGTCTGGAGCCCAGCCGGTCGGCCAGGATTCCGGATACCGGAGAAATGATCAACAAAAACAGAAACGGAACAATCATGATGATCCCGGTTTTCGAGGCGGTGAATCCAGCGGGGTAGGTAAGATAGAACGGCATCATGAAAACCAGAAGAAACAGACTGGCAAAAAGAATGGCCGTTGATATCAATGGAAGGATAAACAGCCGGATCTTCATCAGTCCCAGATCCAGCAGCGGGTAATCGGTGCGCGATTCATTCAGGACAAATCCCAGACCGCTTGTGACGGCCGTCGCCACACCCAGCCCGGTTTTCAGGGAAATTATCCCCCAGTCCGGAAGCCTTGTCAGGGTCACAATCAGGCTGCACAAAAAAAGGACCAGAAGAAAGCTGCCGGCTTTATCCAGCGGTTCGCGGCTTCCGTTTCCGGCAGGCAGGTCCCTGAGTACCAGGATCCCGGCCACCACTGCCATCACCCCGATGGGAATATTGATATAAAAAATCAGTCGCCATGAAAAATATGACAGAATCATCCCTCCGGCCAGTGGGCCCAGGGTCAGGCCCGCCGCCACCACCGCCCCCATCATGCCCAGTGCCTTGCCCCGTTCCGTTTGAGGGAAGGCATCCACCACCAGGGCCGGAGAGCAGGCCATGAGCATGGATGCCCCGATTCCCTGCAACATTCTTGCACTCACCAGCATCCAGGAAGTTCCTGCCTGGCCGCACAAAAAAGACCCTGCAGTGAATACCATAAATCCGATCACATATATCTGACGCCGGCCCCGGATATCCGACAGCCTGCCGAAGGTCAGCAGCAGCGAAGACACGGTGAGCAGATACACAACGACCACCCATTGCACGGTCCGCACATCGGAAGACAGATCTTCCATGATATACGGCAGGGCCACATTCACAATACTGGAGTCCAGGGTGGACATGAAGATCGAAACACCCACCAGCATGAACACCTGCCATTTTTTGTTACCAACATCCAAAGTCATTGCCTGTCCATTGTTTTGATTCATCCAGGAATATGGTATATTGTTCCGGAAAAAAAAACAAAAGAAAAGGAGCCCCATGGCAACCGTCAACGATGTGATTTTGATATATCTGGAAGATGCACCCATATCCTTTGCAAGGGTTGAGAGCATTCTGCCGGATCCCAAAAAAGGCTGGTTTCAGATCAGACTGCTCATGCTTCAGATTCCTTTGCAGACCGTCACCTGGATATTGAAAGACGCGTATATCAATGGAGAGGAATTTCAGATGAACGGCAAGCGCATGCGCCTGGAAAAGATTCATGCGCCAAAAGAAACACCGGCGTTTTCCCGGGATCCTGATACGAACCAGAAAGAAACAGACGTTTCAAAAAAAGACAATATTATTTCCTTTGCAGATCTGAAAAAAAATCATGACCCTCCAGCAGACTGACACCTGTTTCGCTTATCCGCCAACCCGGATGCCGGCATGGCAAATCGGACCTGTGAACATCCGGGGAAAAACATTTCTGGCACCTCTGGCCGGTGTCACCAGCCTGCCGTTTCGACGTCTGGTAAAGGAATGCGGCGCTGCTGTCGTCTGTTCGGAGATGATCAGCGCCAAAGGCCTGTTTTACAATTCAGAAAAAACCCTTTCCCTGCTGGCAGCCTGTCCGGAAGAACGGCCGTTGTCGGTCCAGATTTTCGGGGCTGAGCCTGATATCATGGCCCGGGCTGCGGCGGAGATCACCAGCATGGGTATCGCAGATATTCTTGACATCAATTTCGGATGCAGTGTAAAAAAAGTTATCAGGCAGGGGGCCGGCGCTGCTTTGATGAACGATCTGCCGATGAGCCGAAAAATCATTCAGGCGGTCCGGCGGGCCACATCCCTGGCACTGACCATCAAAATTCGATCCGGGTGGGATCCCTCCGGCTCTCAAGCGGTCGCCCTGGTTGACATGGCTGAAAAAGAAGGGGTGGATGCGGTTGTCTGCCATCCCCGGACAGCCACCCAGGGATTCAAAGGGTATGCAGACCGGGACCTGATCCGCAAACTGAAGGACCAGACTGCTTTGCCGGTGATCGGCAACGGCGATATTCTTACCCCGGCGGATGCATTGGAAATGCTGAATCAGACCGGATGCGATGCGGTCATGATCGGCCGGGGGGCCATGGCCAATCCGTTTCTTCCCGGGCAGGCGGAAGCTCTGATCTCCCGGGGCGTCAGCCACCCGGTCACCGCATCAGACATCTTCAGAAAAATGGAACGGCTCATTCAGCTGTATGTCGGACATTTCGGAGAAATGACTGCATGCCGCATGCTTCGAGGCCGGCTTCCCTGGTTTGTCAAAGGGATGCCCGGATGCACCGGGATCCGGGCATCCCTGTCCCGGATCTCCACCACGAAACAGGCGATTGCACTGATCCGGGATTATGAATATCGCCTCAGTTTGTAAATCCCGTTCATTCAAGCGAAATCCGATCTTTCGTCGCTGAAAATCGCAGAAAGAACTTGACAAAACAACAAAAAAACAGGATATATAAACTGCGTTTAGAGTAAATGCCCATATTCGGAAAAAATTCCGGGTCGATTTCTAAAAAACCAATGATGAAGTTTTCTTGCGAAAACAGGCCATTTCCATGGCCGGCACAAATGTTCAAGGAGAATAAAAATTAAATGAATGACTTTCTACACAGCCTGCGCAACGGGCAGGCCGATAAACCACGGGCCCCCAAGACACGCAAAACCTACGACAATTCCTATCAATACAACAACGCACCCAGGTACAACGCCTACGGCAATGGATATCAAAATCATAGAAATCCCAACATCAAGCGGCAGCCCATTCCCCCGGGTCCCATGGGGAACCAGCTGCCGCCCGAGGATCCCGGGATCACCCTGCTGGCGGATGCCATTGAAAACCTGACCCATCATGTTGAAATTCTGATCAAAAATCAGGAATACATGTCCAGCATCCAGGAACGCACCGCAGATATGATCGAACGCCAGGCCTTTGCCATTGAGAATATTGTCAGCCATCTGCGCATGGGCCATGCCCCGTTGCACGACTCCGGTGTCACCCCGGCCCCCCATTATGATGCCGTGCAGGAAGCGGATCCGGCGCCGGCACAGGGCACATCTCCAGAAACTTCCATGGACACCATGCCTCCCCGGCCAGGCAGTCTTTCATCCCGGTATCCCGAAACCACCGGGCCAGCCGTCCATGACACCCTTCCATGGACACCATGCCTCCCCGGCCAGGCAGTCTTTCATCCCGGTATCCCGAAACCACCGGGCCAGCCGTCCATGACACCGAAATGAAATCCAAACGCCGGGTGATCAGAAAACGCAGAAAAACCTCTGCTGAAAAAACCTCAGAAGCATCCGTCTCAGACAGCACCTCGCTGCTTCCCCGGGAAGAAATCATGAACATCATCCAAACCATGAGAGATGAGGGTGCGACCTACGATCAAATCGCCAAACGCCTGGTGGATCTGGGGCAGCCAACATTCTCAGGACGGGGCGAATGGCATGCGCAGACCATTCACCGGTTGTGCAGCAGAAAATAATATTTTTCCGTCAAAACTGAGCCGCAAGGCATCGATTTCCGATCACCGGTTTTTGATGCCTTTTCTTTTACGGTTTCGGTTTGAGCCGTTTCAGATACACATCCCACTCCCAGGGCAGCATCTGCTGTTTTTTCGAGTTGCAGTCTTTGCAGCAGGGCACCAGGTTGAATTTTTCCGACCGCCCTCCCCGGATCAATGGAATGAGATGGTCCATGGTCAAATCTGACGGCAGAAACCGGTGACCGCAGTAATAACAGATACCTTTGTCGCATTTGCGCTTCCACCACTGGGTGTGTCTCAGTTTTCTGGCTTTGGCCCGCTCTTTTTTCAAAAACAGGTCATCTACGAAAAAATCCGGTTCCATCGCTCGTTTCAATACCCGAATTCGTTGAGTATCCGCTGATTGCTCACCCAGTCTTTGGTAACCTTTACAAACAGCTTGAGCAGCACTTTTCTTTCCAGCATTTTTTCCATGTCCTGCCGGGCCCGGGTGCCGATGGCAGACAGCATGGCCCCTTTTTTTCCGATGATGATCCCTTTTTGCGAATTGCGGACCACATGAATGCTGGCATGAATCACAATGTATTTTTTCTCCACCTCAAAGGCATCCACGGTCACTGCCGATGAATAAGGGATTTCCATGCCGGTGAGGCGGAACACCTTTTCCCGGATGATCTCTTTGACCAGAAATTTCTCGGTGACGTCCGTGAAGGTGTCCTCCGGATACAGACGGGGCCCTGACGGCAGATGGGTTTCCACTTCATCCATCAGCCGGTCCACCTGGATATTCTGCCGGGCGGAGATCGGGACCACGGCGGCAAATTCAAACACCGGCGCCAGCGCTTTTGTCCGCTCGAACACGGTTTGCCTACCCGCCAGATCGATCTTGTTCAGAACCAGAATCACCGGCTTGGCCGCCTGTTTCAACCGGGACAGAATCATGTTTTCCGCCGCATGGTTGCAGGAGACCGTATCCACCATGAACAATACCAGGTCCACATCCTCCACGGCCTGCAAGGCCTGGTCCACGATCCGCTGATTGAGCAGGGTGCCGCTCTTGTGGATGCCCGGGGTGTCCACAAACACAATCTGGGACCCGGGCCGGTTCACGATACCCAGAATCCGGTCTCTTGTTGTCTGGGGTTTTTTCGAAGTGATGGAAATTTTTTGTCCCAGCACCTGATTGAGCAGTGTGGATTTGCCCGCATTAGGGGCACCGATGATGGCGGCAAAACCGGATCGTAATTCTTGTTCCATCAGTCAGTTTCCTCCCCGAATTGTTCATGCCATGTGATCAGGTTGTTGATTTCATCCAGAATGGTTTCTCTTCCCAACCGGGTCTTGGCGGAAAACACGATCACTTCGCCGGCGGTCCGGTTCATTTGAGAACTGATAATGGCGGCCCGTTTCTGCTGCCGGTTTTTTGACAGTTTGTCCGCTTTGGTGAGCACCACCAGATAGGGCATGTCATGGGTTATCAGCCACTGGGCGAGATTGCGCTCTTCTTCTTGGGGATCCCGGCGGATATCGATGATCAGCACCAGACCCAGCAGATTGGGACGGTGGGCCAGATAAGTGTCCACCATGGGCTGCCAGGCGGCCCGGATCTTCTTGGATACTTTGGCATAGCCGTATCCGGGAAGATCCACAAAAGACACGGCATCATTGACCAGAAAAAAATTGATCAGCTGGGTGCACCCGGGCCGGGAACTGGTCTTTACCAGATCTTTTCGCTGGATCAGGGTGTTGATCATGGAGCTTTTTCCCACATTGGATCTTCCGGCAAACGCAATTTCAGGCACTGCGTAATCGGGATACTGCTCGGGTTTCACAGCGCTTTTCACGAATTGAACATCACGGATCTTCATGACTTTGTCGCAAGATAGGCAGCCATCCGGTCCATTCCCCGGGTCAGGTTTTCCATGGAATTGGCATAGGAAAAGCGGATATATCCCTCCCCGTTGGCCCCGAAATCGATCCCCGGTGTCACCCCGATATGGGCCTGTTCCAGAATATCAAAAGCCAGGGCATAGGAATCTGTGGAAATATGTTTCACATTCACAAAAATATAAAACGCACCGGTCGGAGGCACCTTGACCGAAAGCCCCATGTCATCGAGCCGCTGAAGCATATACAGGCGCCGCCGGTTGTAGACTTCTCTCATCTGGCGGGTATCTTCACAGGCTTCTTTGAGGGCCGCCACTCCGGCCAGCTGGGTCACGGAATTGGCACAGATGAAAAAATTCTGCTGAAGCACCTGCAGGGCCCGGACAAATTCGGACGGGGCGATCAGGTACCCCAGGCGCAGGCCGGTCATGGCAAACAGTTTGGAAAACCCGTTGAGCACAAACGCATGGGGAGTGAACTCCAGAATGGAATGCTCTTTGCCCTCATACACCAGACCATGGTAGATCTCATCGGAAATGATGCACACGCCGTGTTTTTCCGCAACTGCCACAATCTGCCTCATCCGGTCTTCCGGAATCACGTTACCGGTGGGATTGGACGGAGAATTAATGAAAATCGCTCTGGTTTTCGACGTGATCTTTGCCTCGATCGCCTCAGGAGTGAACACAAAGCCATCATCCTCGAACACCTTTACAAACACCGGTACGCCCTGAACAAAGTGGATGAAATTGGCATAACACGCATAATGGGGGTCCGACACAATGATTTCATCACCGGGGTTCACCAATGCGGAAAACAGCAGCAGCATGGCCGGCGATGTCCCGGAGGTCACCAGAATCTGTCCCGGATCCACAAAAGTGCCATAGGTGGTTTTGTGATATTCAGCAATAGCCTCGCGCAGCCGGATGTCGCCCAGGCTGTGGGTATAGCTGGTGGCGTGGCAGTCCAGGGCCGCCCGGGTCGCCCGGTTTACACATTCGGGCACATCAAAGTCCGGCTCTCCGATCTCCATGTGGATCACA
This sequence comes from Desulfotignum sp., assembly GCA_011389835.1. GTDB lineage: Bacteria > Desulfobacterota > Desulfobacteria > Desulfobacterales > Desulfobacteraceae > Desulfotignum. The sequence continues at coordinate 15,424 of JAABTO010000056.1, forward strand.
TCGATACCGGCCGCCTCCATCTGATGGATCTTCTCCATCACATCCATGACGATGAACGGCTTGATCTGTTCACACCGTGTGGCAGGTTTCATGCTACAGCACCTTATTGAGGGGATATTCGATAATGCCTTCGGCCCCCTGCTTGAGCAGCTGGGGAATCAGGTCTCTGACATACCTGGTATCGATGATACTCTCCACTGAAAACCAGTCGGACTGGTACAGAGAGGCGATGGTGGGGGCATTCAGACTGGGCAGCAGAGAGACGATTTTAGCGATTTTCTTTTCCGGCACATTCATTTTGATGCCCACCATCCGGTCCGCCACCAGCGCCCCCTGAAGCAGCAGTGCGATCTGCTCGATCTTCTCTCTTTTGGCGGGTTCCTGCCAGGCCTTTTTGTTGGCGATCAGCTGCGTGTTGGTTGACATCACCTCATGAATCACCCGCAGGTTGTGCGCCCGGATCGTACTTTCGGTTTCCGTGATCTCCACGATGGCATCGGCCAGGCCGGACACGATTTTGGCTTCAGTGGCACCCCAGGAAAACTTCACCGTGACATTGATATGCCGCTCCTTGAAAAACCGCTTGGTGAACTTCACCAGCTCCGTGGAAATGGTTTTACCCTCCAGATCCTCCAGGGATTGAATCGGGGACTCACTGGCCACGGCCACCACCCACCGGGCCGGCCGGGAACTGACCTTGGAATAGACCAGGTCCGTCACCACATGAACATCGGACTCATGTTCCGCCACCCAGTCCAGGCCGGTCAATCCGGCATCGATGACCCCGGTTTCCACATTGATGGACATCTCCTGGGCCCGGCACAGGGCACACTCGATGGTGTCGTCATCGATGTCGGGAAAGTAACTTCTGCCTTCCATATTGATCTTCCATCCAGACCGCCGGAACAGGTCAATGGTCGCATTCTGAAGGCTTCCTTTGGGGATGCCCAGTTTAAGTATTTTTTTCATCATTCATATACCTTTTCAGGATCAAACGTCTGAAATTCGACGATCTTGAGTTCATTTCCATCAACAGCCCTGTAAAAACAGCTTTTATATCCCTTGTGACAGGCCCCGTGACCTGCCTGCGCCACTTTCAGAACCACGGTGTCCAGATCGCAGTCCACCCGGATCTCTTTGACATGCTGGACATGTCCCGAAGATTCCCCTTTTGTCCACAACATGTTGCGCGACCGGCTGAAATAGGTGGCTTTTTTTGTCTCAACCGTTTTTTCGAATGCCGCCTGGTTCATATAGGCCAGCATCAGTATCTCACCGGTGACGGCATCCTGAACAACAGCAGGAATCAGTCCTCCGGATTTTTCAAAATCAAGCTGGATCATAATAAGATTATAATTATCCCTTTTGATTCAGGTTTATCAAAACTTATATACTTAATCCAGAACCATCAAAAAGTCAATTTATAAAAAAAATCACCTCAGAAAATTCATCTGTAACGCTTCTGTTTCAAATCGGTAACTTTTAGAATTTTACTTCGGATCAGAGCGATTGCATGAAAACAAACAGCCGGCCTTGATGGGGATCGACTCTGTTGATATTTGCTTGGGAAAAAGGTATGATGGCCATGTATTTGAATATAATTCAAAAATCGGCGTGTATATTCTACCAGAAACTGTTTAAACGATTGCCTTATAAAAGATAATCTGATAACAAGCAGCGACACTGACAACTTACCCTAAGTTTTGATTACTGATGACCATTAAAAAATCCAGATCTGACATTTTAAAAAAAAGAGGCAAAAAAGAAAAACATCTGATTCGCTCCTTGTTCAAATGGGGGGTTGGTCTTGTTTTCCTTTTGACTGTCGTGACCTGCGGCGGATTGCTGGGGCTTTATTTCTATCTGAGCCAGGATCTGCCCAAAATCAACTCATTGGGAGATTATCAGCCGGCCACGGTTTCCTATGTGTTTTCCGATGACGGCAGAAAAATCGGTGAATTCTACAATGAACGGCGGATTGTCATCCCGTTGTCCGAAATGCCGGACCACCTGATCAACGCATTTGTGGCGGCTGAGGATTCCAGGTTCCGGGAACACCCGGGCATTGACATTCAATCCATTTTCCGGGCGTTTATCAAAAATTTTCAGGCCGGGGCCATCACCCAGGGGGGCAGCACCATCACCCAGCAGGTCACCAAGTCGTTTCTGCTGACCCCGGAACGGACCTATGAAAGAAAATTCAAAGAGGCCATTCTGGCCTACCGTATTGAAAAAAAATTTACCAAGGATGAAATTTTATTTTTATATCTGAACCAGATCTATTTAGGCAACGGGGCCTATGGCGTGGAAGCGGCAGCGGAAAATTACTTTGGCAAACACGCCAGGGAGTTGAATCTGGCAGAATGCGCCATGCTTGCAGGCCTTCCCCAGGCACCCAGCCGGTATTCTCCGTTTCAATTTCCGGATCGGGCCAAACAGCGGCAGATCTATACCTTGAACCGGATGAAAGAAGAAGGCATGATCACCAACATGGATGTCACCGAAGCCATTGACACCCCTTTGGATATCAAGCCCCGGAAAAACTGGTTTATCGAACGGGTGCCTTTCTATACCGAACATGTCAGACGCTATGTCGAAAAAAAATACGGTGCGGATACCCTTTACAACCAGGGGCTCCAGATCCACACAGCCGTAAACATCGAATATCAGAAAATGGGGCAGAAGGCTGTTCAGAAAGGGTTGCTGGATCTGGACCGGCGCATGGGATACCAGGGACCGTCCG
>JAABTO010000057.1 GCA_011389835.1 Desulfotignum sp.
CTCCATACCATGGCGTTCTGGTCGGCTTTCTCGATAAACCCGGACAGGGTCTTGTTCTTGAATACGTTATCCTGTTTTTTTTTGTAGACGTCGATGACCGCTTTGACCATGGTTTCGCTGCCGAATACGGCGCGTGTCTCATCGAGGAATGCAGCGCTGCCCGTTTTGCTGCCGCGCCCCGTCATGCCGGTATGAACCGTCACACCGTTGTAGGTGATCTCGCTCATCCCGGGGTGTTCCTTTTTGAGTGCGGCCAGAAGGCGGTCTTTGTCATAGGTCATGCTGATGACGGCAGCCCCTTCCTGTTGTTTTTTTTCCGGCAGGCCGGTCAGTGCAATGGCGGCCCAGTAGATATCTTTTTGCGGATCCAGCCCTGTTTCCGAAACGAAATCCCTGTATTTCGGATAGTTATCCTTTTCATTGATCGTCTTGATCGCAAATTTTGTCATCATGGCCCTGTTCACATCCATCATGAAGATTCCCTGAATGTCCGCAGGCAACAGCGTCATCACGGATGCGGCAGATGTCACGCCGGACTCCTTTACTTCGGCATTCTGGCTGCAGGCGGTAACCGAAAAGATTACAAGAAAAACCAGGGTGATTCCGTATGTCACAATTTTTTTCATGGTAATGCCTTTTTTCAGTGAAGTCCGTTTCGGTGCCGGCAGGCACGTGCCGGCCGGTATGCGGTTTCTCAATTCTTACAGCGGGACAACGAATTTGTCAAAGGTCAAAACCGGATTGACACCGGTTTCTGCAAAAAAACGGAGCCCGTTTATTTCTTTTTACAATCCATTGACAAAATACTTTGTTTCATGTATAGAATCAGTTTTTCATATACTGATTTTAACCTGAAAACTCACTTTTTTACCATCACAATATTAAAAAATTAGCTGAATTATAAAAACGGAACGCCCTGCCGGCAAACCGTCGCGCTTTTTGAACCGAATATGAGCCGGCCTTTGGGTAAATTTTATTCATGAAGGATGATGTAAAATGATCAGAGATTTAAAGCGGGTAAGAAATATCGGCATCAGTGCCCATATTGATTCCGGCAAAACCACTCTTTCAGAACGGATTTTGTTTTATACGCAACGGATTCACAAAATCAATGAGGTCCGGGGAAAAGACGGCGTGGGCGCGGTCATGGACTCCATGGAACTGGAAAGGGAACGGGGCATCACCATCGCGTCGGCCGCCACGTATTGTGAATGGAAAAAACACAATATCAACCTCATCGACACCCCGGGCCATGTGGACTTTACCGTGGAAGTGGAACGGTCCCTGCGGGTGCTGGACGGGGTGGTGCTGATCCTGTGTTCCGTTGCCGGGGTTCAGTCCCAGTCCATCACGGTGGACCAGCAGATGAAACGCTATGAAGTGCCGTGTATCGCTTTTGTCAACAAATGCGACCGGTCCGGGGCCAACCCGCTCAAAGTGGCCGGACAGCTGAAAACCAAGCTGGGACACAATTCAGTGATGATGCAGCTGCCCATCGGTTTGGAAGACAAACATGAAGGCGTCATCGATCTGGTGGCCATGAAGGCGTATTATTTTGAAGGCGAAAACGGTGAGCACGTGACGGTCAAAGAGATTCCCGAAGACCTGCTGAACGCGGCCCGTGACGCCAGGGACGAACTGATCGATGCGGCCTCCTTGTTTTCCGAAGCACTCACCGATGCCATTCTTGAAGAATCGGACATCAGTGAGGAATTGGTCAAAACCGCTGTCAGAACCGGTGTGATGACCCGGCAGCTGACCCCGGTATTCCTGGGTTCCGCATACAAAAACAAGGCGATCCAGCCGCTGCTGGACGCGGTGATCGATTACCTGCCCTCTCCTTTAGACATTCACAACGAAGCCATCGACCTGGACAACAACGAAGAAAGCGTGGCCCTGGAAAGTGACTTTGACAAACCCACCGTGGCCCTGGCATTCAAGCTGGAGGACGGCCAGTACGGCCAGCTCACCTATCTCCGGGTCTATCAGGGGTGCATCGCCAAGGGAGACACCCTGGTGAACTCCAGAGACGGTAAAAAAGTCAAGGCCGGGCGGCTCATCCGCATGCACGCGTCCCAGATGGAGGAGGTGGAAGAGATTCCCGCCGGTCATATCGGCGCCATGTTCGGGATCGACTGTGCCTCCGGAGACACCTTTGTGACGCCGACGATCAATTACTCCATGCTGGCCATGCATGTCATGGATCCGGTGATCTCGCTTTCCATCGTTCCCAAGGACAACAAGGCCCAGATCAACATGTCCAAGGCGTTGAACCGGTTCACCAAAGAAGACCCCACTTTCAAGACCTATGTGGATCACGAGACCGGAGAAACCATCATCCAGGGCATGGGAGAGCTTCACCTGGAGGTCTATGTGGAGCGCATGAAACGGGAATACAAGGCGGAAGTGACCACCGGCGCACCCCGGGTCGCCTACCGGGAAACCATTACCCAGAAAGCGTTGTTCAACTACACCCACAAAAAACAGACCGGTGGCGCCGGCCAGTTCGGCCGGGTGGCCGGATTTGTGGAACCGTGTGACGAGGATTTTGAATTTGTCAACAAAATCACCGGCGGCCGCATTCCCACCCAGTATATCCCGGCCTGTGAAAAAGGATTTGCCGGGTGCATGGAAAAAGGCCCGAAACTGGAGTTCCCGGTCACCGGTGTCCGGGTGACCATCGATGATGGTGCGTTCCATGCGGTGGACTCGTCGGAGATGGCGTTTCAGGCAGCGGCCCGGGGGGCTTTTCTGGAAGGGTACATGAAAGCCAAACCGGTCATCAAGGAACCCATCATGAAAGTGGTCATCGAAACCCCCAACGAATTTCAGGGTTCCTGCATGGGACTGATCAACCAGCGGCGGGGGATCATTCAGGGATCCCAGGAAGAAGGGGTGATGTCGGTGATCGAAAGCCAGGTTCCTCTGTCTGAAATGTTCGGTTTTTCAACGGTGCTTCGGTCCGCCACCCAGGGAAAGGCCCAGTTCACCATGGAATTTTCTTCCTACAAACAGGTCCCCCAGTCCATTGCCGAAGAGATCATCAAACAGAAACAGGAAGAAAAAAAGGCCTAAGACCGTCATATCAAGGAGAGGGAATATGTTAAGAAAAGATCTCAATCTCAGAAGCCCCATTGAAAAAATCATGGGCATTGATAATATTGCGCAAAGCCGGTTCGGGGCCGTGCTTTCCAGAGCCGGGGTGGGCAAAACCCGGTTCCTGGTCCAGATCGCCCTGACCCAGCTGCTGGACGACAAGAAAATCATTCATGTCAGCCTGGATGATTCCATGGGGAAAATCAATCTGCGCTACAACGAAGGCTTCACCAACCTGGTGGACAGTATCGGGTACGTGGACCCCCAGAAAGCCGTCCGGCTGTGGGATGACATCAGTCTGAACAAAGTGGGCATCAGTTACAATGATCTCACATTTGACACCGACAAACTCAGGGACTACCTGAAAAGCTTCAAGAAAGCCGAGCTGCCCATGCCCGCCCTGATGGTCATTGACGGTCTGAATTTTGACGATGACCTGACTGACATTCTGGAGAAATTACAGGCATTGAACCAGGAATTCGCCATTTCCATCTGGTTTGCCATGCAGACCCACCGGGATGAAGCCCCGTCCGAAGACGGATGTCCGGTACAGCTGGAGACCCGGAAAGACATGTTCGACAAGGCATTGTTTCTCAAACCGATGGACAGCAGGATCCAGGCGGTCGTGCTCAAGGACGGCAGCAAAACCGACCAGGCCTTTGTTCTGGACCCGGCCACCATGATGCTGGTGGAAGAGACCGTCTGACACCCTGCCCGCCGGTTTTATCCGGCCGTGACGCCCGGGCCGCAGCCCGACCGGGCGCCACGGCATACCGATTTTCAGACCCATTGCCGGATAAAGTTTTCAATGGCCTGATAGACCCGTTCCACTTTCCTTCCGATCAAAATCCCGTGCCGGTCATAGTCAAACAGATAATATTCCTTGATCTCCGACCCCAGTTGATGAAACAGCCTTTCCGTTCCTTTGGGATTCACCACCGGGTCTTTTCTGGACTGGACCACCAGTACCGGCTTGATGATCCGCTTGAGTTTGGGCGCCAGCTGATCCATGAGCTTTTCGAGCTGATGAATCCCGGAAACCGGGTTTCGCCGGTAATTGATATGGGGATTTTCCGGATGGTTTTCGACAAACTCCCTGGTCATGCCTTTCAGCCGGACCCGCCGGACCATGGCATTCCACGTATTGATGGCCGGCACGAACCAGGATCCCATATCCTGAAGCCGCATGGGCGGGGCCACGGCAAAGACCGCATCATAATCCGTCACCCGGGTGGCCATCTCCAGGGCCAGGCCCGCTCCGGTGGAAAACCCGCCGATGACCCGTTTCCCGCTGGCGTGACGTAACGCCACAAACGCCTCTTCCACCGATTCCATCCACAGGTCGTATCCGGTCTGGGCCAGATCTTCCGGAGAGGTGCCATGCCCTTTGAGCCGGGGCACATGCACGGTGAATCCTTTTGAATGCAGGTACCGGGCAAAAGATTTCATCTCCTCGGGTGCGGCCATATATCCATGGATCAGCAGAACACCGGGATTTTCCGGGGGCTGATTCAGAAACAGGGGCCGGCCGATGCGCTTGTTTTTGGATTCGTCCGGCCGGAAAAATGCGGCATAGTCCGCCGTAAAATCCATGTTCATCTTTTCAACGATTCTGGAGCGGACCCGCTCCAAAATCTGCCTGCGGGATTTCTGGGCAATTTTTTTCAGACAGATCTGGGCGGCTTCCACCGGTTCCACCTCATTGATCATGACCAGGATGGGATTTTCCATGCGGATGGCATGAAATTCCGAAATCCGATAAAACTGGGCCTGATCTTTGAAAAACTGGGTACCGGCCATGCGGATCACCTTTGTTTTCTCCGCCAGGGCCAGAAAATCAGATATCCGTTTGAACCGGTCATCCACCAGCAGGTGAATCTGATTGTGCAGCAGATGGTCCGCCACATGGCACAGGCGGTTGAGCACCAGACAGGTGATGGCATAATACACCTTGCAGGCGAATTCATACCGGTCAATGCCTTCTCTCTTGTATGGATAATGCTTGAGAATGCCTGCCATGACATGGTCATAATTGATGGTGGTCAGCCCGTACACCTGCGCCATGTAGGTTTCCATCAGAGAAACGGCGATCTGTCTGGAAATCTGCCTGGATTCCAGATCTTCAAACGGCCGCACCCGGCGTTTCACCGTGAGCAGACTCTCCAGAAACGGGTGATGAAGATACGGGGCCGTGTCGATGGGCGGGCCGAACCGGATGGTGATGTCCACACCGGTGAACAGCATGGCCCCTTCGGTCATCAGCTCATCCAAGACCCGTTTGGAAGGTTCCTTGACCAGAAGCCCGGCAATGCCTGCCAAAATATTTTCCCGGGGGTTTGCCGGATAATAGGTGATATTCACGGGCACGATATGGGTGGGCTGTTCCAGGATCTCATCCACATTCGACAGGTTCAGTTCCGCTGCCAGCCGATGAAATTCCGGGGCCCCGGATGCTTTCAGGCGGCGCAGGCGCTCTCTGAAAAACGCGCACCGCAATGCCACCACGGCCGCGCCGGTGTGAGGCCGCATTTCCCCTGTGTCATCATTGAGAACGAACCGGCCGTTCTTGACCAGTTTTTTGTTTTTCACCATCATGCCTTCCGGGAAAATAACCCACTGGGCCTCCCCGGACAGCAGCGTTTTCAACAGCAGGTCATCCCGGTCCGGAGCGTCCGTGGACACAGCCCCGAGCCGCCGGATCAACCCTTCGAGCACCGGCACGTCAAACAGTTCTCCGGCCGCCAGAGACCAGATCGGCTTGCCGGTGATCGTATGGATATGATGCGGCAGAAATACCGTTTCAATGCGGGTGAAATGGTTGGCGCAATAGACCACCGACCCTTCAGGAATGTTTGACTCTCCCTGGATGGTAATTCTGGCCCTGGAAAAACCGGACAGGGTTTTCAGGGTATAAGAGGACAGCTTGAAAGCAAACCGGTTCATAAGGGTGCCTTTCCCTTCAAAATCATGGCCAGAGCCACAGCGCGTGTGTTGAATTTTGAGCCGGTTGATGATACAACACTCAACACGGTAAATTGCCGGACCTGACAAGAGTATACTACGGAAGCAGGCCTGGTTGTCAAAAACAATTTATTGAGTGGAGACCCTGTTTTGTACTCAAAAATCATTATTCTGACATTCCCGCCGGAAGTGGCCCAGAAAGCGCTGGTCTGTCAACTGGTCAAAAAATTCGACTTGCTGTTCAACATCCTGAGAGCAGAAATTTCCAGCCAGAAACAAGGGACCATGGCGATGGAAATCACGGCGGTGTCCCGACCCGATTTCAACAAAGGAATCCAGTTTCTCAAGCAGCAGGGGGTCCAGGTCTCCACCCCGGAGCACCAGATCTATAAAGACGAACAGATCTGCACCCACTGCGGGGCCTGCACCGCTGTGTGCCCCACCCAGGCCCTGTATATCCGCCGGCCGTCCATGGAAGTGATGTTTGACAAGGAAAAGTGCTCTGTGTGCGAACTGTGTATCGTGACCTGTCCCACCCGGGCCATGGGATTGTTCACCAAAGATCCGGAACCTGTGGACTGATGCCGGCACCGGCCATTGGTGTGGCTGTCAGCGGCGGTGTGGATTCTCTGGTTGCCGCGTTTCTGCTCAAACAGCAATACAAACAGGTGTTCGGTCTGCACTTCACCACCGGATATGAGATGCACAAACCCGACATCAACCAGCTCAAAGACCAGCTCAAGATGGATATCATCACCCTGGATCTGTCTGAACCGTTTGAAAAAAAAGTGATACAGTATTTTGTTTCCACCTATGCCCGGGGCAAAACCCCGAATCCCTGCATGATATGCAACCAGAAAATCAAATTCGGGGCATTGCTGGACCAGGCCAAAAAACAGGGGGCCGATTATCTGGCCACCGGCCATTATGCCGCCATTGTCAACGCCTTGACGCATCCGGATACCCGCGTGCACAATCCCCGGCTCGAAAAGGCGACGGATCTGACAAAAGACCAGTCCTATTTTCTGGCCCGGCTGTCCCGCGATCAACTGGCATCCATCCTGTGCCCGCTGTCTGGGTTTACCAAAGACCAGGTCAGAACCCTGGCAGCCGACAATGGTCTGACGCCGGTCATCGGCAAGGAAAGCCAGGATATCTGCTTTATTCATGACAAAAATCTGGCTGATTTTTTCACTGACAAAATCGGCCTGACGTCCCAACCCGGCCCAATCATCGACACTCAGGGCCGCCGGGTGGGCACCCATGCCGGGGTCCATGCCTTTACCGTGGGGCAGCGCAGAGGCCTCGACTGCCCGGCGTCCGAACCCTATTATGTGAGACAGATCGATCCGGCCACCCACACCCTTTATGTGGGTTTCAAAAAAGATCTGGCCCTAAAACAGATGACCGTGGACCAGATGGTCTGGCATGATGACCGGCCCGAACCGGTCCGGGAAGTGGCGGTCAAAATCCGGTACCGTCACAAAGAAGCCGGCGCCACACTGACCCGTCTGGGATCCACGGGCCGGGTGACGTTCAAAAATCCTCAGTATGCCGTGACCCCGGGCCAGACCGCTGTCTTTTACAAAGACCGGCAGGTGCTGGGATCAGCGATTATCCAATGAAAACCTACTATATCAAAACCCTGGGATGCAAGGTCAACCAGTATGAATCCGACGGCATCGCCGCAGGTCTCGAGCAGCACGGCCTGATCCGGGCAAAAACCGGCAGGGCCGTGGATGTGTGCATCATCAACACCTGTGCCGTGACCTCAAAGGCGGCCATGCAGTCCCGTCAGGCTGTACGGAAGCTGCGCCGGGACAACCCGGATGCAAAGATCATCGTCACCGGATGTCATGTCCAGACCGCCCCGGATATGATCCGGCAGATCGGAGACCGGGTGCAACTGGTCAGTCATCAGGACAAAACCCGGCTGGCCCGGTATCTGGTCACGGATCCGGATCCGTTTCCCTTGACATTCATACCGACGGACCACTCACCGGAAAACCGGTTTCACGGTTTTACCCACCCGGTTTCCGGCAGCATGACCCGGGCCTACCTGAAAATCCAGGATGGGTGTGACGCATTCTGCACCTACTGTATCGTACCCCATGCCCGGGGTTCTTCCGTAAGCATGCCCCAGGACATGGTGATACACCATGTTCAGGCGCTGGGCAACGCCGGGTTCAAAGAGGTCATTCTCACCGGGATTCATGCCGGACGATACGGCCGGGACCTGACCCCGCCCACCACCCTTGTGAAACTGCTTGAAACCATTCAGGACAAAAAACCGGTGCACCGGATCCGGCTGTCTTCCATCGAACCCAATGAAATCGACGACCGGCTGGCCGACCTGGCCGGCCCGGACGGCATGGTGTGTGATCATTTTCATGTACCGCTTCAGTCCGGAGACGACACCATCTTGAAAAAAATGAAACGCCCTTACACGGCGGATCTGTTCAAAGAGGTCCTCTGGCGCATCCATGAAAAACTGCCTTTTGCCGGTATTGGCGTGGACACCCTGATCGGATTTCCCACGGAAACCGATGCCCAGTTCGAAAACACCTATGCCCTGATCGAACAGCTGCCCGTATCTTATCTGCACGTGTTTCCGTTTTCACCGAGAAAAGGCACCCCGGCATTTTCCTTTACACCCCGGGTTTCAGATGCCGTGATCACACACCGGTGCCAGAGAATGCGGGATCTTGGGCGGCAAAAACGAGAAACTTTTATCCGGGCCAACCAGGGACGGTGCCTGGAAGCGGTGGTGCAGAACAAAACCGACACCCGCACTGGCCGGCTGAAAGCGGTGACCAGCAACTATCTGACCCTGTATCTTGAAAAAACCCCCTCCCTCAAAGGCACCATTGTGAACGTGACCTATGACCGGTGGGATAAAACCCTCAACATTTCTGGAGAACTGTATCATGGAAAAGGTTTATAAAGATCTGGCCCGCCACCTGGACAACACACCGGGCGGCTTCCCGTCCACGGAATCCGGTGTGGAGCTGCGCATCCTCAAACAGTTGTTCACCCCTGAACAGGCACACCTGGCCCTGAACCTGGTGATGATGCCCGAACCTGTGGAAGCCATTGCCGAACGGTCCGGCAAAGCCGTGGAAGAGATTGCGCCCCTGCTCATCGAGATGGGGGAAAAAGGACTGATCCTGCATATCAGAAAACCGGCCGGGGACACCTTCATGCTCCTGCAGTTCGTAGTGGGGATCTGGGAATATCAGGTGAACCGGCTGACCAAACAGCTGATCGCAGATTTCAATGAATATGTGCCCTATCTGATGAAAGCCCAGGAAGCCCACAAAACCCAGCAGCTGCGGGTGGTGCCGGTGGAAAAATCCATCCACACCCAGCTCAACATCATGGACCATGAACACCTGGAAAACCTGGTGAGAAGCCAGTCCAAAATCCTGGTGGCCCCGTGCATCTGCCGCCGGGAACACACCATGGTGGGCAAGGGATGCGGCAAAATGGAAGAAGCCTGCCTCGTCTTCGGGGGCGGTGCCTATATCTATGAAAGCCGGGGCATCGGCCGCACCATCACTGCGGACGATGCCATGGAAATCATCCGCAAAGGTGCGGCCCAGGGACTGGTGGCCCAGCCGTCCAATTCAGTCAAGCCCATGAATATCTGCCTGTGCTGCGACTGCTGCTGCCAGATTTTAAGCAACATCAAGAAAACCCCGGCCCCGGCCCGGATCGTGAATTCCAATTTTCAGGCCGCCGTGGATCTGGATCAATGCACCGGGTGTCAGGCCTGTGAAGAGATCTGTCCCATGGATGCCGTTGCCGTGGCGGACGGCCTGGCACAGGTGGATACGGAACGGTGCATCGGGTGCGGCCTGTGCGTCACTGTGTGTGAATTTGACGCCATGTCTCTGGCCGACAAACAAGCGATGGAACGGTGGGAGCCGCCCCAGACCCTGGTGGACACGTACATGAGAATCGCAAAGGAAAAAGGGCTGTTCTAAAACCCTCTTTTCTTGCGGATCTGGTCATAGGCTTCCTGGATTTCGGCAAATTTGTCATTGGCGAATTTGATGAACTCTTCAGGAAGCCCTTTGGCCTGAATCTTGTCCGGATGGTACTCGGTTACCAGTTTTCGGTACTGTTTTTTGATCTCCTCGTTGGACGCGGTTTCATCACACTTGAGCACGGCATAGTATTTGTCTGCCGGACGGATGTATTTGGATTTCACCCGGTTGAACTCGGCATCCGACACATTGAAAATCCGGGCCGCCGACCGCAGGGCGGCGTCCTCGGCATCGGACAGACGGCCGTCCGCCGCTGCCACACGGCACAGGACATCCATCATCAGCGCGATGATGTTGGGCTGGGTCTTGAACACGGAATAAAACTGCATGGCAAAGGCTTCAAAACTTTCATTCGACTGGACCGCCTGCCTGAAAATTTTCTTGGCGCTTTCCTGACCGGTGGCGTCCAGTTGAAGGTCCTGTTTCATGAACGCTTCCACCACCTGAATCTCTTTTTCGGAAACCTGGCCGTCCGCCTTGCACAATTTGGCCAGCATGGAAAAGGCCGCCGTGAAAAACACCAGCTGGGCCTCTTCATGGGAAGACAGGGACCCGGTTCTTCCGGGGATGGAAGTCAGATACGCATCCTCTTTTTTGTCCACAAACGCATGGC
>JAABTO010000058.1 GCA_011389835.1 Desulfotignum sp.
GCCAGCAGTTTGATGGTGGTCTCCTTTTTCTGAACCTCCGCCTCCAGAATCACCACCTGCTCCTGGGACAGGACCGGATGAGCCAGGGCATACACTTTGGGAAACACCACCACTTCCACAGCGGCGTTACGATCCTCGATGGTGCAGAAGGCCATCAGATCCCCTTTTTTGGTCTTGTGTGTCTTGAGGATCTTGATCATGCCGCCGATGCGGACCATTCTTTTGTCAGGCATCTCCTGGAGGGTCAGGGTGTTGACCGTGGCAAACCGGGCAATGTCGGCCTGAAATTTGTCCAAAGGATGACCGCTGATGTAAAATCCCAGGGATTCCTTTTCCATTTCCAGCAGAAAAGGGTCTTCCCATTCCGCCATACCCGGCATTTCGGGGATACTGGCGGGAATCTGAGATCCCAGCCCGGAATCCGCGAACAGGTCCATCTGCGCGTCCGCTTTTTCCTTCTGCACCCGGTTGCCATGGTCCAGGGCGTCTTCGAGCACCGCCATCATCTGGCTTCTCGCCGCTTTGGTGGAGTCCATGGCCCCGCACTTGATCAGGGCTTCCAGCACTTTCTTGTTCACCTTGGACAAGGGAACCCGTTCACAGAAATCGTACAGGCTTTCATACGGCCCGTTCTGTGTCCGGTCTTCCACAATCACGTCAATGGCGGCATGGCCCACCCCCTTGACCGCGGCCAGTCCGAACCGGATACAGTCACCGGACACGATAAACTGGGATTCACTTTCATTGACGTCCGGCGGCAGCACCTGGATATCGTGGGTCCGGCATTCATCCATGTACTTGAGCACGGCATCGGTGTTGCCCCGTTCACTGGTCATCAGGGCCGCGATGAACTCCAGGGTGTAATTGGCTTTCAGAAACGCGGTCTGGTACGCGATCATCGCATAGGCCGCACTGTGGGACTTGTTGAACCCGTACCCGCCGAATTTTTCCATCAGGTCAAAGAGTTCTTCGGCTTTTTTCGGGTCATGGCTGTTTTTGACGGCCCCTTCCAGAAACAGTTTGCGGTGGGCCTCCATCATGGCGGCGATCTTCTTGCCCATGGCCTTGCGCAGCCCGTCCGCATCCGCCATGGAATAGTCGGCCAAAACCCCTGCGATCTTCATCACCTGTTCCTGATACAGGATCACCCCGTAGGTTTCCCTGAGAATCGGTGCCAGCTCGTCAAACAGATAGGTCACCTCTTCTCTGCCGTGCTTTCGTTCCACATAGGTGTTGGCCATGCCGCTGTCCAGAGGGCCGGGCCGGTACAGGGCCACCAAAGCCACAATGTCGGAAAACGTGGCCGGCTTGAGGCGCAGGATCAGGTCTTTCATGCCCGAACTTTCCAGCTGAAACACCCCGGTGGTGTCGGCCCGCTGAAGCAGGGCAAAGGTGTTGTCATCCGCAAAATCCAGATGGTCCATATCCGGTACCGGCTTGCCCTGTTTTTCGATCAGTTGCAGGCAGTTCTTGATGACCGTCAGGTTTCTGAGCCCCAGAAAATCGAATTTTACCAGCCCCAGTTTTTCCACATAGTTCATGTCGAACTGGGTGATGGTCTCCCCTTCCTTGCCCCGGAACAGGGGCAGGTATTCGTTCAGGGGCTTGTCTGACACCACCACGCCCGCGGCATGGGTGGAGGCGTGCCGGGGCAGTCCTTCCAGCAGCAGGGCAGTTTCCAGCATCTGGGTCTTTTCTTCGGACTGACCACATACTTCCCGGATGGCCGGCACCTCCTCCAGGGCCCTGGTCAGGTTTTTGGCCCCGTCCGGAATCAGTTTGGCGATCTCGTCCACCTCGGGCAGGGGCACGCCCAGGGCCCGTCCCACATCCCGGATCACGGCCTTGGCTTTGAGTTTTCCAAAAGTAATGATCTGACAGACATATTCAGGCCCCCCGTAACGGTCGATGGTGTAGTGATACACCTGGTCCCGGCCTTCGATGCAGAAATCTACGTCAATATCGGGCATGGAGATCCGGGAAGGGTTCAGGAACCGCTCGAAAATAAGGCCGTGCTCGATGGGATCCAGGGCCGTGATATCCATGGCATAGGCCACCATGGACCCGGCTGCCGACCCCCGGCCGGGACCCACCGGGACCCCGATTTTCCGTGCATGGGCAATGAAATCCGCCACAATCAGAAAATATCCGGGAAACCCCATATCCAGAATGATCTTGATTTCATAGGCGATGCGGTCCCGGTATTCCTGTTCATTCACATCCGGGTTCTTTTTCTTGACAATGGCCAGTTTTTCCTCGAACCCTTTCATGGCCTTGTGCTTGAAAAGCTCGGCCTCGCTGTCTTCATCGGACCGGGCATACCGGGGGAAATGATAGGTCTTGTCATCAAACTCCACATTGCACCGGGCCGCCACATCTTTTGTGTTTTCAATGGCGCCGGCATACCGGCCCAGGGTGGCGGTCATCTCTTCGGTGGATTTGAAATACAGCTGGTCGGAATCGAATTTGAACCGGTTCTGATTGGACACCGTATCCCCGGTCTGGATGCACAAAAGAATGTCGTGGGCTTTTTTGTCTTCTTTGGCCAGATAATGGCAGTCATTGGTGGCCACCATGGGAATGGACAGGCGCTGACTGATATCGGCGATACCTTCATTGACCTTGTGCTGGACCGGCATGCCGTTTTCCTGGACCTCCAGGAAAAAATTGCCCTCCCCGAAGGTATCCAGATAAAACCGGGCCGCCGCATCAGCCCCGTCCATGTCATGGGCCATGATGGCCTTGGGAATATCCCCTTTCAGGCAGGCGGACAACCCGATCAGTCCGGTGGCATGGGCCGCCAGCAGTTCTCTGTCGATCCTCGGTTTGTAATAGAACCCCTTGAGCTGGGCAATGGACACCAGTTTGCACAGGTTGGCATACCCTTCCCGGTCCCTGGCCAGCAGCACCAGATGGCTCAACCCCTTGTGATCCATCTGGGTTTTATGGGCGATGGACCGGGGGGCCACATAGACCTCACAGCCTAAAATGGGTTTGATCCCGGCTTTTCTGGCTTTTTCATAGAACGCAGCCACACCGAACATGGTGCCGTGATCGGTCATGGACACGGCATCCATGCCGTATTCTCTACATTTTCTGATCAGGTCATCCAGCCGGATGGCCCCGTCCAGCAGGGAATATTCCGTGTGCAGATGAAGATGATAAAATGCGCCGGCAAAATCGGTCATGTGTTTCAGCTGCTTTCCACCCGGTAGTTGGGGGCTTCCTTGGTGATCACCACGTCATGGACATGGCTTTCTTTCAACCCCGCGGCCGTGATTTTCACGAACCGGGCCTTGTCATGCAGATCCTCTATGGTGTTGGCGCCCAGGTATCCCATGCCTGCCTTGAGGCCCCCCACCATCTGTAAGATATTCTCCCGGACGGTGCCACGGTAGGGAATGCGGCCCACAATGCCTTCAGGCACCATTTCTTCAGCTTCAAACGTGTCTTTCTGGTAATACCGGTCAGAAGACCCTTTTTTCATGGCTTCCACCGATCCCATGCCCCGGTAGGCTTTATAAGAACGGCCCTGGTAGATGACGATTTCACCGGGGCTCTCCTGGGTACCGGCCAGAAGACTGCCCAGCATCACGGAATGGGCGCCGGCACCCAGGGCCTTGGCAATATCTCCGGAAAATTTGATGCCCCCGTCGGCAATGATAGGTACACCGGTTTTTCTGGAGATATCCTTGCAGTTCTGCACCGCGGTAAGCTGAGGCACCCCCACACCTGCCACGATCCGGGTGGTGCAGATGGATCCGGGACCGATTCCGATCTTGACGGCGTCGACACCGGCGTCGATCAGGGCTTTGGCACCCTTTTCCGTGGCCACGTTTCCGGCCACCACCTGGGCATCGGGAAAACCGTGTTTGATCTTTTTCACAGCATCGATCACATTTTTGGAATGACCGTGCGAGGTGTCAATAACCAGGGCATCCACACCGGCACGGATCATGGCTTCCACCCGATCCATCATGTCCGATCCCACCCCTACGGCCGCACCGGTCCTCAGTCGGCCGAAGGAATCCTTGCACGCATTGGGGTATTTCCTGATTTTTTCGATATCCTTGATGGTGATCAACCCCTTGAGCTTTCCCTGGCTGTCCACCACCAGCAGTTTTTCGATGCGGTGTTTGTGCAGCATGATCTTGGATTCTTCCAGGGTGCATTTTTCGGTCACCGTCACCAGGTTTTCACTGGTCATCACCTCTTTGGCCGGTTTTTCCAGCTGGGTTTCAAACCGCAGATCCCGGTTGGTGACAATGCCCACCAGTTTTTCCCCCTCCACCACGGGAATGCCGGAAATCCGGTATTTGGCCATGATGGTGAGCACCTCGGATATGGGCACATCTGGATGAATGGTCACCGGATCCACGATCATACCGCTTTCCGATTTTTTGACCCGGTCCACTTCGATGGCCTGGTCTTCGATGGTCAGATTTCTGTGGATAAACCCCATGCCGCCGGCCCGGGCCATGCTGATGGCGGTCAACGCCTCGGTCACGGTATCCATGGCTGCCGAAACAATGGGGATATTGAGTTCAAGCTCCCGGGTCAGCCGGGTTTTCACCGACACCTCGTCCGGAAGGATCGCGGAATAATCAGGCACCAGCAGGACATCGTCAAAAGACAGCCCTTCATCCGGTAATATTGTGGACATAACTTGCCTCCAGAAAGGAATAAAATGGTTTATTCATACCAAAGCGGACAGCCGGTACAGCAAGGCAGGACAACGCCGCCTGAAGGTGTCTCCGCAACTGGTATATATAAACAGGTTCTTTTACCAAATTTGGGATGGCAAGGCAAGATTTATATCCCCTGCCTACTCATGGCGCAGGGCGATGATGGGGTCCACCCGGGCGGCCCGGGCCGCCGGATACAGCCCGAACACAATCCCGATCCCCAGGCTGACGAACAATGGCAGCAGAATACCCAACGGGGTAATCACCGTGGGCATTTTGGCAAACCAGGTAATAAAAAACGGAATGGCCATGCCCACGGCAAGGCCTAAAATGCCGCCGGCAGAGGACAATACCACCGCCTCGATGAGAAACTGAATGATGATCTGTTTGCGTTTGGCTCCGATGGCCCGGCGGACACCGATCTCCCGGGTCCGTTCCGTCACGGATGCCAGCATGATGTTCATGATGCCGATCCCGCCCACCAGCAGGCTGATACCGGCAATGGCACCCAGCACGATATTGAAGGTGCGTTTGGTGGCTTCCGCCTGTCTGAGCAGGGCCAGGGGCACCTGGATCTGAAAATCTTTTTTTTGATGGAACAGGGTCAGCATGCGCTCAACCGCCTGGGCCGCGGGTTCCACACGATCCAGAGAACCCACCTGAACAATGATCTGATTGAGTTCCACTTTTTCCCTGAGACGGGACCCGGCAGTCCTCTTGATCACCACATCGCCGAAATAGGACCTGGCGGTGGTAATGGGGATATAGGCGTCGATTTCCCGGTCCGGAATCTGCATGGCGCCCGAGGATCCGGTTTCATTTTTCACAATACCGATCACCGTAAAACTGTCCACGCCCAGGCGGATGATCTGGCCGATGGTGTGCCGGGTCGCCAGCAGTTTCCGGGCGCCGAATTCCGTGAGCACCACCACCGGGGATTTGTCTGCCAGGTCTCCGGGCATCAGGGTCCGTCCCCCCAGGACCGGTCTGGGGATCACTTCAAACCACTGGTGACTGGTTCCCACCACCCGCAGCTCCAGGGCCCGTTCACCCAGGCGGGCTTCCTTGCGTATCAGTTTGACAGGCACGTTTTTTCTGACCGAAGAAAAACTCTCCTGGATCCGGTCATGATCCAGATAGGTCAGCCCATAGATGCTCATGAAGGACGGGGTGGTGCCGGTGGCTCCCTCTTCCACGGGCTTGATCGATGAAATCAGTATATTGTGGCTTCCCAGTTTCCGGATCTGCTCCAAAGCGTCTTTGCTGGCGCCCTCCCCCACCGCCAGCATGGCCACCACACTGCCCACCCCGAACACCACGCCCAGCATGGTCAAAAAAGACCGCAGCTTGTGAAGCAACAGCGTCTGAATGCCGGAGGCCAGCTCCCTGGAGAACTTGATCTGTTTCATGTCACCGCTTTTCGATCCGGTCGATCCGGCCGTCTGTCATATACAGCCGATTCCGGGCATATTCGGCAAGGTCATGTTCATGGGTCACCATGATAATGGTCTTGCCCCCCTGATGGAGCGATGTCAGCAGCGCCATGATCTGATGACTGGTCCGGGTGTCCAGGTTCCCGGTGGGTTCATCCGCCAGAATCAGATCCGGATCCGCGGCCAGTGCCCTGGCAATGGCCACCCGCTGCATCTGCCCCCCGGACAGTTCGGACGGACGGTGGGTCAACCGGGTGTCAAGCCCCACCATGGATGCCAGGTGCCGGGCATGGGCCTGGCTTTTCTCCTTGTCCCACCCCAGATAATACAGGGGCAGTTCAATATTGCGCTGTACCGTGAGCTGGGGAATCAGGTTGAAACTCTGAAAGATGAACCCCAGATGCCTCAACCGGATATCACTCAAGGCATCATCATCGTACGCGCTGATGTCGGTCCCCTGAAACAGGTACCGGCCCGATGTCAGGCGGTCCAGACATCCGATGACATTCATCAGCGTGCTCTTACCCGACCCGCTGGACCCCATGACGGCCCAGAAACCGCCTTTTTCAAATGCCACGTCAATGCCGTCCAGCGCCGCCACCTGCTGATTCCCCATGGCATATACCTTTCCGGCATTTTCAAGCCGGATGACCGTTTCAGGCCGGGTATCTGTCACAACCGCTTCCATGCCGCTATTTCCGGTCCCCGGGACTTTCAGTGTCCATCTTCGAGAACGCTTCCGTTCCTGCATCCTCCAGCGGCGGGGTCAACAGTACGATATCCCCGGCCGCCAATCCGTTTTTCACATGAATCATCCGGCTGTTGTCCAGACCGATCTCCACCGGCCGGGGAACAAACCCGCCGCCGGACCGGACATACACCG
>JAABTO010000272.1 GCA_011389835.1 Desulfotignum sp.
CGCTGGCTGTCACGGCCCTGGCATCCATGGCCCTGTTTTTCTTCCCGCAGATGTTTGTGGACCTGATCGTTCTGGGCCTGAACCTGTAAGTGGAGATACGGGTCGAACAGAACCAGTTTGTATGGGAGCAATGGCAATGGCAATTCAGAAGGGTATGATGAAACCAGGAAATAAAGAACCATGACAATAAATGATAAACACGATAATGACAACTGGGAGATGCTGGGCCATGACCCGGTGCCCGGCTACAAGACCGCGTTCTACATTGCGGTGCTGGTGTCGGTGATCTATCTGGCGGTGGCGTTTTTTTCCGGCGGCGGCGGTGTGGCCCACTGACCCGATAGTAGCCCTTATGCATAACTGACCGCAGGACCCGGTCGGGAGGAGGGTGTTCTCCCCGGGGCCGGGCCGTGCGGATCGATTCAGGTGACAGAATGAAAAAAGAGTTGACCCTGTTTGACAAGCCGAAAAATGTGAAAATACTGCTGATCTGTTTTTACTGTTCTCTGGTGGTGCTGGTGATTGCGGAATTTTTCATTCATCCGCATCCGGCATTTTATTTTGAACAGATCAAGGGGTTTTCCGCGGTATATGGATTTTTTTCCTGTGTGCTGCTCATATTTCTGGCCAAACTGCTGCGAATGGTCGTGATGAAAAAAGAGGATTACTATGACCGGTAATCTCATGCCCCCGGCCCTGATATTCATTGCCGGCGCTTTGCTGATCCCGTTTTTGCGGGGAAAAATTCAGGCCGGCTATATGCTGCTGATTCCTGTGGTCTCTGTGCTCATCCTCATGAATGCACCCACAGGAAGGATCTGGACGTTGGATTTCTGGGGTTACACCCTGATCATGGGCCGGCTCGACAAACTGTCTTTGGTGTTCGGGTATATTTTTACTATCATGGCGTTTTTAGGTATTCTGTTTGCCCTGAAGGTCAAGGATAATCTTCAGCATGTATCGGCGGTGGTGTATGCCGGTGCCACGCTGGGCGTGGTGTTTGCCGGGGATTTTCTCACCTTGTACCTGTTCTGGGAGATCATGGCGGTCAGCTCCACATTTCTGATTCTGGCCTCCCGCACGGATGCGGCCCGGAAAGCCGGGTTCCGGTATATCCTGGTGCACCTGGTCGGCGGGTTGTTTCTGCTGGCCGGGATCGTGTTGTACATCCAGGAGACAGGCACCACGGCCTTTGATTATATCGGGCTGTCCGGCACCGCGTCCTGGCTGATTTTCATCGGCATCGCCCTGAATGCGGCAGCCATCCCTTTGCATGCCTGGCTGCCGGATGCCTATCCCATGGGCACCCCTACCAGCACGGTGTTTTTGAGTGCATTCACCACCAAATCCGCTGTGTATCTGTTGATCCGGACGTTTCCCGGCACAGAACTGCTCATCTGGATCGGGGCGTTCATGGTGTTTGTGCCTATTTTTTACGCGGTCCTGGAAAACGATATCCGGCGGGTGCTGGCCTACAGCCTGCTCAACCAGATCGGATTCATGCTGGTGGGCACGGGCATCGGGTCCCAGCTGGCGTTGAACGGGGCCGTGGCCCATGCGTTCTGCCATATTCTCTATAAGGGCCTGTTGTTCATGGCTGCCGGGTCCGTGCTCCAGATGACCGGCAAAATCAAGTGCACCGAGATCGGGGGGCTCTACAAGACCATGCCGTTGACCTGCCTGTTCTGCATGGTGGGGGCCGCTTCCATTTCCGCGTTCCCGCTGTTTTCCGGGTTTGTGTCCAAATCCATGGTGGTGACCGCCACCGTGGAGGAGCACCTGGTGCTGGTGTATCTGGTGTTGCAGTTTGCTTCGGCCGGCGTGTTTCACCATGCCGGCATCAAGGTGCCGTTTTTTACCTTTTTCGGTCATGATTCGGGCATCCGGGCCAAAGACCCGTCCTGGAACATGGTGCTGGCCATGGGCATCGCGGCGTTCGCCTGTATCTTCATCGGTGTGTTCCCCCAGCCTTTGTACAACCTGCTGCCCTTTACCGTGGAGTACATCCCCTACACCGGTGCCCATGTGGTGGGTCAGCTGCAGCTGCTCATGTTCGGAGCCCTGGCCTTTGCCCTGCTGATTCTGTCCGGATATTATCCGCCGGAAATCAAATCCATCAACCTGGATGTGGACTGGACCTACCGGAAACTGGGATCTGCGGCATACCGGTTTCTGGATAGAAGCCTGAACACGGTGAACCGCAGAACCGAACAGGGACTGATGAGCGTGGTCAAAGGCGGCAGCACGTTTTTCCGTCAAATCACGGTCCACCTGATCCTGTTTTTTTCCGTGAATCTGTGGCTGGTGCTGGGATATCGGGACAAGCATCTGGCGTTGAAAAAACAGCAGCTCTACAATGATGTGGTTCAGGGAACCCTTCCGGTGGGTATCGGCGCGGCCGCGGCAGTATCCTTTGTTGTGTTGATATATGTGTTGACTTGAACAAGGCATGAGGTAAGGATCTTTCATGGTAAAAACACAGGATTTAAGACATATTCACATGCTGGAAAAAATGCCGGTCCATCTGCTGGCCCTGATCGGTCAGCAAGCCCAGCTGTCCATTTTCAGTACCGATACCTGCCTGTTCAGGGCAGGGGAGAATGTGGATACTTTTTTTATGGTCATGATGGGTCAGGTGGCCCTGACCGTGGAATTGAACCCGGATATGGATGTCATTCTGGAAAATATTCAGTCCGGCCGCACCTTTGGATCCTCCGCATTGATATCCGGGGGTCCGGCCTCTTATACGGCCATATGCCAGGAGCCCTGCGAAATCATCACCCTGTCGGGTGAGCGCATGCAGCAATTGTTTGAAACCAATGATGAACTGGGGTTTTACCTGATGGCCGGTGTGGCCAGACAATATAAAACCAGCATGGATGCCCGGGCGAAAATGATCATGAAAACATTGGCCCGCCATCCGGAGATGAAGCCGTCCATTCATGATATTGAAACACTCACGCCGGCATATTAGCGCGGGTGTGACAGAGCAAGTCCCGGCCAGGGATATTCAATCGAGGAAAAAACATGGTACCCAGCGATCAGTTGAAAAAAATACAGTTTCTTGACGACCTGCCGGATGATATTCTGGAAAAAATCAGCCCGCATGCCCGGCAGGCGGTTTTCGAGCCGGACACCATCCTGATCAGGCAGGGCGAAATCCAGCATCTGGTGTACATGCTGGTGTCCGGAAAAATCTGTCTCAATGCCCGGTCCGACACCGGCCGTGTCCTGACCTTAGATGAAATGGCACCCGGGCAGAGTTTCGGTCTGTCCGCCTTTTTCGGCAAATTTCCCGCCACGTTTACGGCGGTCTGCACAAAGCCCTGCGATATCGTTGTCCTGTCCGGAGACCTCATGGTCAAATTGTTTGAAACGGATCACCGCATCGGCTACGCCGTGATGCGCCGTGTGGCTCAATTGTTCAAAGGCCGCATGAACAAACATACCGGGCAGTTTCTGTACGCATTGTCCATGCATCCGGCGATCCATCCGGTTTGATGGCCCCGGTTTATGCCTGTTCCAGGATTTTGAGGGAGATGTTTTCAACCAGGTTTTTGGTTTTTTTCCGGTAATCAAGCATATGGGGGGCGGACATATGGGCTGTCAGATCCGCCAGGCTGTTCCATTGCTCAATGACCGTCACCCTTTGTTGATTCATATCTTGAGACGGCAGACCGGTGGGGACGTCCACGGCCGGTACATAACTGATGCACCCCTTTTCCTTGATCACCGCCGGCATGTTGGATTTGAAGATTTCCAAAAAACGGGACAGGCTGCCCTCCTTCACCTGAATGGATGCGATGACATGAATCATTTTATTTTCTCCTGATATCATTGATCTGCGTTTTTAAAATCTCCAGAACATTGCGGCCCCTTTTTTTTGCAATCTCATGGGCGTCTGCCACCACTTTTTCCGCCATGCTGCGGAGTACCGCTTCATCCGGCAAATCAATGCCAGATTTTTCATATTTCCAGACAAGCAGTTTTCTGGCAAACGCAATTTCCTGCTGCCGAACAACTCCGTTCCTGCCAAACAGTCCCATAAACGCTCTCCTTATATACTCTCCTCGTATAAAAGCCACCTCTTGATCGGTCAAGCCCACAGCAGCATGCAATTGTCCATGCTCAGTCATTGTGTATCGGCAGCGTGATGACGAATGC
>JAABTO010000059.1 GCA_011389835.1 Desulfotignum sp.
AACATCTGCGCATGACCGGCAAGCTGTCGCTGAAAGCCTGTCAGCAATATGCCATTGCTGATTTTGAACAAAATGTGATTCTGCTGGATACCGGCCATGCCAAACTCATGACCCCGTTTTTTCCGCTGGATGAGCTCAGAAAGATTCCCGGTCTGGAGAATGCCCGGTTCGAGGATCCTTATGCCGGCGGCATGGGCAACTCCGTGCGGTACATGGGCATGTCTCCCAGAGATGATGCCTTGAAAGTGGACGGAGTGGACAATCTGTTTTGTGCCGGTGAAAAAGCCGGGCTCATGGTGGGGCATACGGAAGCCATCTGTACGGGCACCCTGGCCGGAATCAATGCGGTCCTGCAGTTGCGGGGAAAAACTGCATTGAATCTTCCGGAAGAATCGGTGATCGGCGATGCCGTCGCTTTTGTCCGTCAGCAGATGCAGACGCCGGAAGGCCTGGGTCTTAAATTTACTTTTTCCGGGTCGGTGCTGTTTGAACGGATGAAAGAGAAGGGATGGTACCTGACGGATTCGGCGGTGATCCAAGACCGGGTGAAAAAGGCCGGTCTGAAAAATATTCTGACTTCCATCCAGGACCGGTAGCCTTTTTGGGACGATCCGAAAAAGATGGATATAAACAATAATACGAAAAAATGTCAGACATGGAGGAGGGGCAATGAACAAGTGGAGAGGTTTATTTCTGGCGGCAGTATGGTTAGGAATCTTTTTAACGGGCTCTGCATGGGCGGCGTGTGAAAAGGTGACGATTGCGTTGGGCTCCGAACCCACCACGCTGGATCCCCAGATCCGGGAAGACGGTGGTGAACGGGCCGTGAACGACAATATTTATGACACCGTGCTTACAAGGACCCCGGAAGGGAATCTGATTCCGCATCTGGCGGCACAAATGCCCGAACTGGTGTCTCCCGACACCTGGGAAGTGACTCTGCGGCCCGGTATTTTCTTTCACAACGGGGAACCCATGGATGCCGATGCCGTGGTTTACAGTATCCACCGGGTGATCGATCCGGATTTCAATTCCGAACAAATCTCGTTTTTTTCAACCATCAAAGAGGCCCGGGCAACCGGGGAATTGACCCTGCATGTGATCACCAACGGACCCGACCCCATTCTGCCCTCCCGGCTGTACTGGCTCAAGGTGGTGCCGCCGGTGCATTCCAAAGATCCCAAATTTGCGGAAAAACCGGTCGGTACCGGTCCTTACCGGTTTGTGACCTGGCAGCGGGGGCAGTACATCGATCTGGAACGAAATGAAGATTACTGGGGGACTGCCCCCCGGATTCCGTCGGTCCGATACCGTTTCATCGAAGAGCCCGGGACACGGCTGGCCGGACTCATGGCAGGGGAGTTCGACCTGATCACCAATCTTTTGCCCGAATTCACCAGCCATGTGCCCAGATCGGTGAACGTGCTGGGGCTGGAACATCCCATTATCATTCTCAACGCGGACAGCGGTATCACAAAAGACCTGCAGGTAAGAAAGGCTTTGAACTATGCGGTCAACAAAATGGCGCTGGCCAACGGTCTGTTCGAAGGGTATGCCCAGGTGGCCCAGGGCCAGCTGTTGAGCCCTTCATTCTTCGGTTACAACGATGAGGTCAAAGCCTATCCGTATGATCCGGACAGGGCCAAAAAAATGATTGAAGAGGCCGGGGCGAAGGGACAGACCATCGAGCTGATCGGCACCAGCGGCCGGTGGCTCAAGGATCGGGACATGGTGGAAGCGGTGGCAGGATACTGGGAGCAGGCCGGGTTGAAAGTTGATGTGCGGATTTTTGAATTCAATGAATATCTCAACCGGTTGTTCGACCGCAAGACCCGGGCCGATGCCATTTTTGTGGTTTCTTCCAATGAACTTTTAGATGCGGACAAAAGCTTTTCCGCCTATTACAAGGCCGGAGGTGTGGGCGCGTCCAACACGGACCAGACGTTGGCATCGCTCATCGATGCGGCCCGGTCCGAAACCGATGAACAGAAAAGGCAACGCCTGTATCACCAGGCGGTACAGCGGGCGTACGACCAGGCCTATTTTGTGTGGCTGTTGAATATCGAAGACATTTACGGGATGAGTCAGCGCCTGGAATGGCCCGGCCGGGTGGATGCAAGGCTGTTGATTCAGGAAATGGCATGCCGGTAAAGCCGGTCAAACCTGCTTTCGGTATGCCGCATGCCGGGGATGGAAAAATCAGGGGACCACGGACATAATGGGCCGGTTCATATACAGGCGCCTGGTTCACGGCCTGGTCGTGATTCTGGGGGTGACCGTTATCGTTTTTGTGGTAACCCGGATGGTGGGAGATCCGGTCCAGGTGATGCTCCCCCTGGAATCCACCCCGGAACAGCGGGCCGCATTTGAACAGAAACTGGGGCTGGACCGCCCCATTCCCATTCAATTTGTGGAATTCATGGGCAATCTGGTTCGTCTGGATTTTGGCGAATCCCTGTGGCAGAAGCGGCCGGCCATGGATATCGTGTTTGAGAAACTGCCCATGACCATTCTGCTGACCGCGGTGGGTATCGGTTTTGCCTGTGTCATGGCGATTCCGTTGGGGATCATCGCGGCCCTGCGGCCCGGTGGGGTGGTGGACCGGGTCACGGTGTTCGGCAGCCTGCTGGGACTGTCCGTGCCCCAGTTCTGGCTGGGACTGCTGTTCATTGTCGTGTTTGCGGTGCAGTTCAAGATTCTGCCCACCTCGGGGACAGGCACGCCCGCCCATATTCTGCTGCCGGCTCTGACCATGGGGCTGCCGACCCTGGCACGGCTGGTGATGCTGGTGAGGTCCTCCATGATCGACGAACTCAACCGCCAGTATGTCAAAACCAGTTTTGCCAAAGGGCTGCCCTTTGTCCGGGTGGTGGGACTCCATGCGCTGCGCAATGCCGGTCTGCCCATCATGACCCTGGTGGGGTGGGAAGTGATCCGGTCTCTGGCCGGATATTCCGTGGTGGTGGAAACGGTGTTCGCCTGGCCGGGCATCGGATTGACCGCGATCCAGGCCATCGAGCGGGAAGACCTGATTCTGATCCAGGCCATTGTGTTTACCGCGGCCGTGTGCGTGGTATTGATCAACATTGCCATGGATTTTCTCTATAAACTCATCGATCCGAGGCTGAAGCTGGCATGACACAGCCCCGAACCGATACCCTGGAACAGGCCCTGGCACAAAACCGGTTTGAATGGTGGGACAGCCTTCGGGAACTGGGGCGGGAACTCAAACGGGACAAACCCGGATTGATCGGGGTGATCCTGATCACTTCCCTGGTGCTCATGGCGGTGTTCGCCCCCTATATCTCGCCCCATGATCCCTCGGCCCAGGACCTGACCGCCCGGCTGGCCCCGCCGGTGTGGTATGACAAAGGCACCTGGAACCATATTCTGGGCACGGACCACCTGGGCCGGGATGTGCTGTCCCGGTCCATTCACGGTGCCCGGGTGTCCTTGTGGGTCGGGACAGCCGTGGTGCTTTGCGCAGGGGGCTTCGGCGTGGTCATGGGATTGATGGCCGGATATCTGGGCGGCCGCACCGATGCGTTTATCATGCGGTGGATTGACACCCAGGTGGCGTTTCCCGGGCTGCTGCTGGCCCTGATCATCCTGGCGGTGATCGGTCCCAGTCTGACCAC
The DNA here is from genome assembly GCA_011389835.1 of Desulfotignum sp. Classification (GTDB taxonomy): domain Bacteria; phylum Desulfobacterota; class Desulfobacteria; order Desulfobacterales; family Desulfobacteraceae; genus Desulfotignum. Next base: position 3,639 of record JAABTO010000059.1, read on the forward strand.
GGTGGTGGTGGTGCTGTCTCTGAACGGGTGGATGGTGTATGGACGGATGACCCGCAGTGCGGTGCTGTCCATTCGCCAGTCCCCTTATGTGGAGGCGGCCGAGGTGGTGGGATGCCGGTGGCCCCGGATTTTGTTCCGTCATATTCTGCCCAACCTGACCTCACCATTGCTGACCCTGGCCATTCTGGAATTCGCCCGGATTGTTCTGGCAGAAGCGGCCCTGTCGTTTCTGGGTCTGGGAATTCAGCCGCCGGCCACGTCCTGGGGCCTGGATGTGGCCATGGGCAAAAACTACATGTTCATGGCGTGGTGGCTGGTGACCATTCCCGGGTGTGCCATTGCCGTCACGGTCCTGGCCATCAACCTGGTGGCCTCCTGGCTGCGGCTGATTTCCGATCCCCAGGAACGGGAAAAACAGTATGCCCGGCACATGGCAGGGGTGATGCGCAAAAATCTGCTTGCGGCTCTGGAAAAAGAAAAACCCCCGGAGGCCTTATGACAGCATCCCCAAAGATCCCGCTTTTGGAAGCACGGGACCTGGTGGTCAATTTTTATACCCGGGGGGGTGTGGTCCAGGCGTCCCGCGGCGTCAGTTTTCAGGTGGATTACGGCCAGACCTTAGGGATCGTGGGAGAATCCGGTTCCGGAAAGAGCGTGGCGGTTCAGGCGGTCATGGGATTGATTTTTACGCCCGGACATATCGAAGGAGGAGATATCCTGTTCAAGGGGAGATCTTTGCTGGATCCGGCCGGTAGAAAATTCGTGCGTCAGGTTCGGGGCAAGGAAATCGCCATGATATTTCAGGATCCCATGACCTCATTGAACCCGGTATTCACCATCGGTACTCAGATCACCGAGGTGCTGCGTCATCATATGGGCATGACAAAAGATCAGGCCCGGCACCGGGCCATGGGACTGCTGGATATGGTGGATATCAACGCGCCTGAAAAGCGCCTGAAACAATATCCCCATGAGATGTCCGGCGGCATGCGCCAGCGGGTGATGATCGCCATGGCTTTGGCCTGCGAACCCCGGCTGATTATCGCGGATGAGCCTACCACGGCGCTGGATGTGACCATCCAGGCCCAGATTCTGGAACTTTTGGCTGACCTGCAGCAGCGGTTGAACGTCTCCGTAATTCTCATCACCCATGATTTAGGGGTGGTGGCCCAGCTCTGCCACCGGGTGGCGGTCATGTATGCGGGGCGGATCGTGGAGGTGGGGGATGCGGACCAGGTGTTTGCGGCCCCGGTGCACCCCTATACCCAAGGCTTGATCCGGGCCACTCCCCGCCTGGATGTGGTGACCGAGCGCATGGTGTCCATTGACGGTGTGCCCCCGGATTTGATTTCCCCGCCAAAGGGGTGCGCGTTTTTTCCCCGGTGTGACCAGGCCAAAAAAGCGTGTTCACGAATGCAGGCGTTGGTCGAACTGGGGGACGATCGCCATGTGTCCTGCTGGTGCGCGGCAAAGGAAAATGTCAGATGACCGGGCAGGCGCACAACAGGCCAGGCGATTCGCCGCTGGTGGCGGTCAAGGACCTGAGCGTGCTGTTTGACGCGGGCAGGGCCGGTTTCTGGGGTGGAAAAAGGCTCATTGTGCATGCCGTGGAAAAGGTGAGTTTCGATATTCATCCCGGTGAAACCCTGGGGCTGGTGGGGGAATCCGGTTCCGGCAAAAGCACCACCGGCCGGGCCATACTGGGCCGGGTACCGGTGAGTGAAGGACAGATTTTTTTTCAGGGAAAAGAGATCACCCATGCCGGAAAAAATCAGGTGCGTGAATTGAGCCGGGACATGCAGCTGGTGTTCCAGGACCCATATGCGAGCTTGAACCCCCGGATGAAAATTATCGATATTGTGGCGGAACCGCTGCTGGTACACGGGGTTGTCAAAAATATTCGGGAGGCGGCCAAAGAAGTGGCCCGATTGCTGGAGTTGGTGGGCCTGCCCCCGGATGCCGGAGCACGTTATCCCCACGCTTTCAGCGGCGGTCAGCGCCAGCGGGTGGGCATTGCCCGGGCCCTGGCATTGAAACCCCGGTTTATCGTGGCGGATGAGCCGGTCAGCGCCCTGGATGTGTCCATCCGTGCGCAGGTGGTGAACCTGATGCAGGACCTGCAATCTCAGTTCGGGCTGTCATATCTGTTCATCGCCCATGATCTGGCCGTGGTGAGACATATTTCCCATCGGATCGCCATCATGTATGCCGGCAACATTGTGGAGCTGGCGGACCGGGACCTGATTTATGACGCCCCGGTGCATCCCTATACCCGGGCCCTGCTGTCTGCCGTGCCGGTGCCGGACCCCCCGGTGCAGCGGGCCCGGCAGCGTATCACCTGTCCGGGAGAGCCGCCCAATCCCCTGAATCCCCCTTCCGGATGCCGATTTCAATCCCGGTGTCCCTATGTAACCCAGACCTGCCGGGATGCGGCCCCGGTGCTGACCCAACGTCGGTCCGGCCAGAGGGCGGCCTGCTGGAACTGTTGACGGCTTAAAGGTGTTGAAATCACCTTGAATCATCTGAGCATGGTGTCTTTCAGGCGGAAGAAACCGGTCATGTTCTCAAGCCAGAAGGCGTCGAATACCAGGTTGTCGCTGTGGAAGGTGATCACTTTGCGCCGTTTTTCAGAAACGTAAATCAGGTGAAGACGGCCGGTGTCTTCAATGTTAAAAATCAGGGCGGCCAGCTGGTTGTCCAGTACCATGAGATCGCCGTTTCGAACCTGGTCTTCGTCAACCCGGCGGACGTTTTTCAGCAGATTCGCCAAAGGTAGATATCCGTGATAGGTCAATCCGGCCCGCCGGGCCGCTTTGGTATAGATAGCGAAAAACAGATACGAGTTGTCTGTTGTCCCGGAGTTCAGGGGATTTCCGCCGAATTCATATGGGGTCCCGATGAACTGCCGGGCCACTTCAGGAATGTTCTGCCGGAACACTTCCCGGGCCGAGGCAGCCGGTGAGCGCACTTCGGGTTTGTCTGCCAAAGGGTCTTTGTCAATCTGAGCACTCCAGGCACAGACGGTGTTTGTTAATAGAAGCAGAAAGACAATGATCGATTTTTTCATGATTTTTCCTTGTATTCATAACCCTTTGTTCATATAAATAAGATATTGTACTGAAAAAAACAAGCGGTATCCTGAAACACGTCTGGATACGGTTCGATTTTGGCGATATCCATTGACAGGGAACAAGACGTATATCATGAAGATCGTGACCACGCATAAAGGAACGGATTTTGATGGCCTGGCCAGCCTGGTGGCGGCAACCCTAATTTATCCGGACGCCCGTCCGGTCATTCCCGGTGAAGTGAATCAGAATCTGAAGCCGTTTCTGGCCATTCATAAGGATGTGTTCGGATTTTTAACGCCCAGCGATGTCAATCTGGACCAGGTGGAGACCCTGATTGTAGTGGATACCCATTCCTGGGGACGGCTGGACCCCCGTCTGGCGGTTCTAAAGGAAAAACCGGACCTCGAGATCATTGTCTGGGATCACCATTTGCACGGAGATATCAAGTCAACACACAGTCATATCAGAGAGACGGGGGCATGCATCACCCTGCTGATCGATGAAATCCAAAAAAAAAGGGCTCTGCTCACCCCCATACAGGGCACGTTGTTTCTCATCGGCTTGTATGAGGATACCGGTAACCTGACATTTCCGTCCACTGTGGCGGAGGATGCCCATGCCGCCGGGTTTCTTCTGGACAGAAAAGCGGATCTGACGATTCTGGCCTCGTTTCTGAAGCAGGCCTATGCCAGGCAGCATAAGGACATCCTTTATGAGATGATTCAAAAAAGCCAGACCGTCAAACGGTCCGGTTTTTCTGTGGGGTTTTCAATACTGGACATCGAAGGCCGGATTCAGAATCTGGCCATGGTGGTGCAGATGTACCGTGAAATCATCAATG
>JAABTO010000060.1 GCA_011389835.1 Desulfotignum sp.
GGTTGTTGAAAATCGATTCTACCGGAATGGTGAACAATGTGCCGTTTTCCGTGACCACCCGGTGGCTTTTTCTACCGCAGAACCAGATCCGTCCTTTGGAATCCATCCATCCCAGGTCCCCCATGCGGTGCCAGAAACGGCCGTCGGAATCCGGGATTTTGGCCTGAAGATCTGCTTCCCGGTTGTTGAAATAGTGTTCCGTGACCAGATCTGCCTTGACTGCGATTTCCCCTACCTGTTTTTCGGAAACCAGCAAAGATTTTCTGATCTGGGTGATGGGCGCATCCGTGATTTTGATCAGACAGACGTTTGTGTCGCAAATAGGCCGCCCGATGCACAGGCCGAATCCTTTTTCCGTCAGATGCCGGGTTTCGGTCAGAATTTCATCCGAGGCAATGGAGATGACCGGCACCGCTTCGGTGGCACCATACGGGGTATGGATCAATGCATCTTTGGACAGCAGGGCGGAAAACTGCTCGATATTTGCCGGTGACACCGGGGCCCCGGCAGACACTACCCGGCGCAGGGACGGCAGCTTGATGTCGTGCGCGTTGCCGTATTTGCCCACCCGGTTGAGCAGGGCCGGAGAGGCGAACATGTTGGTGACCCCGTGATTCTCGATGGCTTCGATGATTTTGTCCGGATTTGCCCTGGCCGGCCGGGTGGGGTCCATGTCCGGTATGACGGCGGTCATGCCCAGGGCCGGGTCGAACAGGGCGAACAAGGGAAATGTGGGCAGATCGATCTCATCGGGCTGGATCTTGAAATGGGCCTGGATCTGCTGGATCTGGGCATCGAAATTGCCATGGGTGTAAACCACGCCTTTGGCCGGGCCGGTGGACCCGGTGGTAAACACAATGGCCGCGGTTTCGTCCCGGGTGGTCCGGGCCGGAGTGAACGGGCCGGGTTCCCGGCACATCAGTTGCCGGAAAGTATGACCTGCCCAGAACCATTTGCGGCCCACGGTGACCCAGTGTTTGACCTGCTTGAAATATCCCGGCTTCACCAGCCTCAGGATATGGGCTTTTTCGATGCCGATGAACGCTTTGGGCCGTCCCTGTTGCAGGCACTGCACCATCCGGTCGATGCCCATGCCCGGATCCACCACCACCGGCACGGCCCCTAGTTTGAACATGGCAAACACAATGATGAAAAACTCCATGCCCGGCGGGACCATGAGAATGGTGCGGGTGCCCCGGACGATCCCGATATTTTCCAGGCCGGCAGCCAGGCGGTCGGACAGGCGGTCCAGCTGTTTGAAGGTCAGCTGGCTGTACAGGACATGGTTGTCTCTGGTCCGGCCGGAAGGGTATACCACAGCCCTTTTGTAAGGCATGTTCTGAGCGGTTTTTGTCAGGCTTTCAGCGATATTTGTGTAAGTGGTCATAAATGGTCTTTTTTCCAATGCAGTCAAACATATCAGGAAACCAGAAACCGGTGAATTTGTTCTGCGGTTTCTTCGGGTTTGTCTTCAAACAGGTAGTGACCGGCATCTTCAAACACATGGGACTGGGCACCGGTCAGCCGGGTCAGAAATTCATCCAGAAAACAAGTGTCAAACACAAAATCTTTTGCCCCCCATAACAACAGGATCTGGTTTGGATCCAGGCGGTGAAGCTGCTGATCCACCCGGGCCACCACTTCCCAGGCAGGATCTGCGGGATCCAGGGGAATATCCTGGACGAATTTCAGGGTGGCGATGCGGTTTTTCCAGCTGTTGTAAGGGGCGGTGAGTCCTTTTTTCACCCGGCAGGACAACCGGGTGCAAGCTCCTAAATAAAGAGCTCCCTTCGAGAAGAGGTTCAGCCCCAAAACCGCCGGCACCGCAACCCAATCCATGTATTTGATGATCCATAATATCCAGGGAAACCGTTTGGTTTTTGGCAGAAAAAAACCGGACGTGTTGGTGATCACCAGCCGGTCGATCCGGTCCAGATGATCCAGTGCCCAGGCCAGCCCGATCATGCCACCCCAGTCATGAACGATGAGATTCAGTTTTCCTTCCGGCACGGTGCGGGCCAGAAATGTGTCCAGGTCCGCCACCCGGGATGCCAGGGTGTAATCGTAGACGTCAGGGCCGGGCTTGTCTGAAAACCCGCATCCGATATGGTCCGGTACCAGGGTACGGAACTTTTTGGACAACCGTGTCGTCAGGCGGCGAAAATAAAACGACCAGGTGGGGTTGCCGTGAACCATGACCACCGGGGGCCCCTCACCTTCATCCAGGTAATGGAGCAGATGCCCGTTGATGTTCAGAAAATGGGGGGCAAACGGGTATTCCGTCTCAAATCCCCTGGTGGAGGTGATTCGGCCGTTGATGCGCCGACAGGTTACCATTCCACCCCCAGCACATAACAGTTGAGCCCGGAGCCCACCCCGATGAAGGCCACAAAATCCCCGGGCAACAAAAACCCGCGTTCATCGGCAATGGCCGCAGTGATGGGCAGAGACACCGTGCCCACATTGCCCAGAAAAGGAAACGTGGAAAAATCCTTGGCCATATCCACTCCCAGGGCCGCATAAAATCGCTGGTGGTGTATTGCGCCCACCTGATGGCCGATCACCTTGTCCGGCTGGTCATCAGACAGGTTGAATTGTTTTTTCAGGGCATGGAAGGTCTGGGTGGCCAGCACCAATCCGTTTTCCAGAACTTCGTTTGCCCGGGTACGCATGATCACTTTGGCATCCGTGGGCATGCCTTTTTTTTTAAACCGCCAGAAGCACAGATCATGGTGCTGAATGGCATTTTTCACCACCCCGCCTTTGAGACGATGATGACGGATGCCTTCATCCCCCAGGGTCCCGTCAGTGAGCAGCACGGCGGCTGCACCCGATCCCCCGGTCATGGTGGCCACGGTGTCTTTGTAGAAATCAATGCTTTTGTGGGCGTTGATTTCTTCGATGGTGCTGTCCACGATCTGCCGGGCGGTTTCACAGGAGACCACCAGACCGGCTTTGATATTGCCCAGCTGGATTTCATTGGCTACCTGGACCATGCCGGTGACCATGCCCAGGCAGGCGGATTTTACATCGTAGACATGGGCATCCGGCCCGATATCAAGGCGGTGGGCGATATGACAGGAGGTGGCCGGTTCAAATCCGTCCTGGCCGACCCCGCAGAACACCAGGACCCCGATGTCTGACGGATCGATGCCTGCCTGGTCCATGGCCCGCTGACCGGCCACGGCCGCATGCTCGGCCAGGGTGTGGTCTTCGTCCCAGTACCGGCGCTCCCGGATCCCGGTCAGGGCTTCCAGCTGGCCGGGGTTGAATCCCACGGCATCGAGGAACGGTTTGAGCCGTTCCTCGATTTGTGCCGTGGTGACAATGTGAGGGGGGAGCTCATACCCGAATGAGGTGATAAAAACCTTGGTGTATTTCATTGGTGCCTCCACACGTCTCTGAGGTGGTTCAGGGTGACTCCGGTGAGGATCATGCCCATATCTTTGTATAAAACGATGCGCAGGTCATCGGCAAACATGTGGGCGTCGGCGATCACAAACGGCTGTCCGGCATCCGCCGTATACCCCATCTGTTTGATCTCGATCTCATACCTGGCTTTTTGGGTGGCAGGCGTCACAGGCCCCCGGCATTTGAGGTCGCTTTCATTGTGCGGCAGCACGTCAAACCGGGCCAGGGGGTCCGGGGTCACCCATCCCATGCGCTGGACAAAGATGCGCAGGGCATGGGCGCAGCATTCATACATCAGGGTGCCGGGCATGACCGGATCATCGATGAAATGACAGGTCAGAAACCAGGCATCCGGCTGGATGTCCGCTTCCGCCACAATGGATCCCAGGCCGTAACTGCCGCCTGTGGGATCAAAGGACAACACCCGGTCGATCAGGTGCATTCGCCCGCCTGGCAGCCGCTGAGCTTCTCCTAAGGTGATGCCGTTGAAATCTTTGCCGAATGCGGCGGCCAGATTGCCATGCCGCAGGTGCCGGACCTGGTCGCCGTTAAACCGTGCCGGCTGAACCGGCACCAAAGGCTCGAACCGGAAATCGGTTCGTCGGGTATTGTGCCTGGTATCGAACTCAATATCGGACCGAACCGGGACCCGGTCCTGTTTTTTCAGCACAATTCCGCCGGAGTTGATGACCTCCTGTTCCGTGAAAAAACCGGCACAGCCATCCCGCATGGAGATGAACAACCGGTCGCCGATATATCCCCTGTAATGGAAAAAGAACAGATATACCTCTCCCTGCCTGAGAAACCGGTCGATGCTGATGTGATATTCAATGGTTTCTCCGGGTTCGGGCAACGGCCGGTGAAACGTGACTTTGGCATCCAGCAGCCGGTATCTTCGCCGGCCTTTGACCGCATGGTCGATGCCCAGATACGCGCACAGAAACAGATCGGCCTGGCCCGCTTCGATGGAAATGGACACCGGTGCCACCCCGCCGTCCAGATACCAGGCATCGGGCCGGACATCATGCTGGGTGATGATTTTTCCCGGACCCAGGGAACAGGGGGCGCCTTCAACAGCCAGAATCCGGTCCACCAGCATCAGCGGTTCATCCGGGAGCCGCACCCGGACCGGATAGGTATCGATGATGTCAAAGTCCGGCCCCAGGACCCTGCCGGCACGGCCGACGGCAAACTCCATGCACTGGTCCCGGGTGTACAGCCAAGGTCCGGGTATTGACTGCGGGCCATCACTTTCATGGATTGAAGGGTCAGAACGGGTTTCTCTGATTGCGGCGGCGGCCGCCTTGGTCAATGCGGCAAACTGGGCCTGCATATGATCCATGTTGGTTTGAGACAAGGACAGGAATTTTTCATGGGCCCGGGCGGTGATGTCAGTTGCAGCAGTCAGGTTTTCCGGGTTTATCCGCAAGGGATCAAAATGATGGATTAAATGGCCCGGGGACGGATTCGGGTTTAAAATCGTGAGCAGGTCGTCAGGGATGGGCGACCGGGTGGTGGTAACGGTGATGGTGTCTGGCCCTGCGGCCGGTCTTGATGGATGGGGGCGGTCATCTGGAACCGTTGGAACGGCACCTGCAGCCGGGGCTGAGGCAAGCAGACAGAAACCGGCGCATCCGTCCCGGGTAATGGCGGCGGCAGCTGCCCGGCGGTTGCCGTCAGGTGTTTCCGGCCACGGCACAGGGGTGTCCGGTATCACAAATCCGTTCTGTTTCAAGGCCTGTAATCCGGGACCGGGCTGAAAACCTGAAAAGGTGCGATGATTCAGGCACAGGGCCGTGTGAATCACGGAAATCAGCCCGGAAACCCCCCGGGTGTCTCCGGCCGTGCCCGCAGCCCATCCCAAAACACATGAAGGGGGGGGGTCCGCTGGCTGATGACGGGCCAGGGCATGGGCTTCAATCCCGGCCAGAGGACCATGCCCCCCGGAATGGGTATTGAACAATGACAGATCTGAAAACGATATGCCGGTCTGTTTCAGGCAGTGGTTCAAAGAAGCCTGGTAGAAAGCGTCGGAAAGATCATGATCCGTGTCCAGAGGGCCGCCGCTGCCACCGGACACCCCTTCGATCACCGCATAGATCCGGTCCTTGTCTTTTTTTGCATCTGCCAGGCGTTTGATCACAACAGCGGCCCCACCTTCTGCCGGCCGGGCCCAATCCATGGGCAGATGGGCCTGATTCAGGCAGAAAGACCGGATATCGCCGGCCATGTCCACAGCCGCACAGATGAACCAGTCGGTTTCATCGGCCGCCAGAGACCGGATCCCCACCTCGATGGTTTTCATGCCTGATGCCGCATCCGCGGAAATTGTAAAGCACGGGCCTCCCAATTTGAATTCACGGGCCACCCGGGAGGCGGCAATACCGCCCAAAGCCCCTAAGGTGCGGTTGAATGTCAATGGCGGGGACAGCTGGTCCAGCCGGGTGTCATCCAGTTCATGGGCATGCCACCGCAATGAGAAATCTGCAGCCCCGAAATCAAAATCAATGCCCACCGCACACCCGGCCCGGGTCCGCAAACCTTGGGCTTTGGCTGGCCGGGGAGAGATCCCGGCATCGGTCAAAGCGCCTTTGACGGCTTTGAGCAGCACCAGATGCTGAGGCAGGATATCGGGTATCTGAACCGGAGGCATGTGAAATTCGTCCACAGCCATAGACAGGCTGGTCAGAAATCCGGCACGCACCCGGGTTTGATCCGCAGACAGATGGTCGGTTCGCCGCCATCGGTCTGCCGCCGGGGCCGGATCCGGGAGGTTATGACCCAGTATCATATCGGAGAATTGATTCAGATCTTCACAGTCACCGGTCATTACCTGCATGCCCACGATGGCGAATTTTTCCGGGTCGGTTGCCGGCATGTTCGCTGAATCAGAAGACGGGGAAACAACGGAAGCAGGCAATCTTTGAAAAGACCGGGAAGGCATGAATTCTTCCACCAGCAGGTGGGCGTTGATTCCGCCGAATCCAAAGGCGGAGACTCCGGCACGTCTGGGTTCTTCCGGATTTGAACAGACCCACTCGTCCGCCTTTGTCTGAACCTGCACCCGGGTGTTGTCCAGTGAATGATCGTCGGGCAGGGCTGAAAAGTTGCAGGATGGCGGCAGCAGTTGCCGGTTCATGGCCAGAAGCGTTTTGATGATGCCGGCCGCGCCGGCCGCTGTCAGCAGATGGCCGATATTGGATTTCACCGACCCGATGGCCAGGGGGGTATTCAGACAGTCATATTTTTCCAGAACAGCCCGGATACTGGCCAGTTCCACTTTGTCGCCCACCGGAGTGCCGGAACCATGGCACTCCATGTACTGGAGATGGGCGGGCGTCAGACCGGCCATATCATACGCAGCAGCCATGGCCCGCACCTGACCTTCGGATGCCGGGGCCACGAGCGTCCCCTCGATGTCATTGGACACGCCCCAGCCTTTGATGATGCCATGAATGTTGTCTTTGCAGGCCAGGGCATCTTCCAGGCGTTTAAGGACCAGAATGCCGCAACCTTCTCCCACCACCAGCCCGTCGGCCTGCCGGTCGAACGGGGCGCACCGTCCGGACGGAGACAACGCCGCCAGCTGGGTGAATCCGATCTGGGTGTACAGGGAATCGGGCCGGGACACACCGCCGGTGATCATGACATCCGCCTTTCGGTTCATCAGTTGTTCGCATGCCAGTTTAACGGCAACCAGGGAAGACGCACATGCGGCATCCAAAGTGTAACTGCCGCCCTTTAGATGAAAGGCCCGGGCCAGGAGCGCCGCCGGGCCCGAGACCATGGCACAGGCAATGGCATCAGAAGGGGTGGCCGGCCGCGGATGACGGCTGCATAACAGGTCCCGGGAAAAGGCTGATGCCGTGTCCGTGGGAAGGGCGATGGCTGCCAGGATGACCCCGGAGCGCTGCTTGAGATCCTCCGTCAGTTGGCATGCACGACATGCGGTCCGGCCGGCGGTCAAAACCAGTTGATGAACCGGATCCAGCTGTGACAGAAGGCGCTCGTCCAGGTCGAACCCAGCCGGATCAAAAGTGAAATCGGTAATCAGGCCGGCCCGGTCGGAAATAGCCCGGTCCGGGCAGGGGGATGAAACGACCATTTTCTCAACCGGCGCGATCCACCGGTGTGGCGGTACCTGAATGATATGCTGTTGTCTGTTCAGAACATGAGTGATGAACCGCTCATTATCAGGGGCGCCTGGAAAGATGCCGGCCATGGAAACCACGGCGATATGAGGAGCATGGGATGTCATAGAAGGTCATATAATGGAGAAGAAAAAGGATTTCAAGGTACGCGTGTAAAATTTGTGTAAAATGACCGGAACCTCAAAAGTATATGAGAAAAAATCCCTGGATTACGGGCCATGCGAGCAAAACAGCTGTAACAATCATCAGAAAAACAGCCAGAGCACGGTCCAGGCGGTTTTCCGGCCGTCGATCGTCATATCCCAGTACCCAGCCCGTGGCAATACCTCCCGCCAAACCCCCGGCATGGCCCCAGTTATTGATATTGGGCAGCAGAAACCCGATCAGAATCAGGCTGAAAATCCATCCGGAGGTCTGCTGGTACACCTGCTGACCCCGGGGGCCGCCCCTGGACCTGCCAAAATACAGAAGCGCACCGATGAGCCCGCAAAGCCCGGAGGATGCGCCAATGGTCAACGGTACATTGCCCAGCACTGACAGCAGAAATCCGGATGCCCCGGAAAGGGTATAGATCGTGAACATCCGAAATGCCCCATATTCCGCCATGACCAGCGGGGCCACGGTCTTGAGCGCCAGCATGTTGAACACGATATGCAGCAGACTGCCGTGAAGCCAGTTGGCAGTGATCAATGATTCCCATGCGTGGTAGGCTTGAATGGGAATTTTTCCTGAAGCACCCAGAAAGATGAGTATATCCGTAGACGGGCTCAAGGCCTGAAACGGGTTGAATCCGGTGTGCATGGACCGGCCGCTGTATATCAGGCTGATCACAAACAAGATCACATTGGTATAAAGAATGGTGTTCAGTATCCGGGAAGGAGAGATCCTGTCATAATATGCGCGTTTCAAATTCATTTGTAGACCTTGTTTTTCTATAAATTAAGGCAATTATGTAAGTGGAAGGGCTTTGTGCAGTATTTCCTCTAAGGACTGGTTGATAAAGGTTTCCAGTTTCTTGCGTGTAAAATGCCATTCCGTGCGTGTCAGGGTCAAAACAATCGGAATGATGGTGAGCTGTTTTTTATCCGGAATACCTAAGTAAAACGTCAGGTCGATGATCAGGGTCATGTCGGTCAACAGGCTGTTTTTTTCCGCGCGGCATTCAAACCGGTTGATATCCGCGGTGAATACTCGGGTCAGATGCGGTGGGGTGGTGGATACCCCCTGTGCAGTGATCGGCCAGGCAGGAATCATGGACACATTAAACCCTTTTTGTTCCAGAAAACTTCGGCTGACCCGCGTCAAAGTGGATGCCAGATCCTGATTTGGGACCGCAAAAATTTCCCGGCTGTGTTCAGACAGCTGCCGGTACCCCACATGCCCTTTTGCCGCGTTGATCCGTTTATCGGTGAACCGGGTCAATCCTGCAGACCGGGTTCGTTCCGGACTCGTTGCTGCGGCGGGATAATACAGGTCGAGATATTTGGGGCCGGAGACAGCACACCCGGACACCAGCAATGCGGCAATCACCAGGCCGATCATCTGCCCGGCAGAGACAAATGTAAACAAATTTACACATGGAAAAGTCTGTTTCATACGCTTAGTTCAATTTTTCCGGTTTGATGGTAACGGCTGCCAGGTATTCCTTGACGCCGCCTAAGGTCAGGGAGAACATCCTGGATCCGGTGAGCATGGCCACGGGATTGTCCGAAAATCCGCAAACCCTGGCAAATGCCGGTCCCATGACCGCAGCCGGATCAATGGTGTCCTGGTCGGTGTGTTTCATCTGTTGGACATAGGTGTCCAGGCGCTCTTTGAGAATGGCGAAATAATCGATGGGCTGTCCTGTGGTGGTTTCCGTGAGGGTGGAAATATTTTGGGAAAATTCCTGGATCATCTGCCAGAATGTATCCGTTAAAAACGCTTTGTTTTTGTCATTGACGGGCATGAAAAAGGAAATTCCCCATCCCACCGTCAGAATTTTCAAAAGACCCAGTTCATATTCCAGGGTGACCGGATTCAGGCCGGATTCCCGGGGCAGGGATTCAAGGATGGTTTTCAGGTCAGTCCGGTCAACGGCAAACGCAGCCAGATTCCGGGCGGTTTCCTCCACTGTCAGGTGCATCGACGGGTTTGAGGTGGTCATAAACACTTCCTTTGG
>JAABTO010000273.1 GCA_011389835.1 Desulfotignum sp.
TGGGATCCTCCAGAGGCACCCGGATGTCGCAGAATTCAAGATGTGCCGGAAACCGGATACTCTGGATCAGAGAGGGAATCGGTTCCAGGTCTATCCCCTGCTCCCGGATCTCGCTGGAAAAAGAGGTCCCTGTCATGGATCCTGTCAACACAACCATACCGATCAGACAGACGACAGACAGATATCGCATTTGTCACCTCACAGCCACAAGCGGTTAATCTTTGGCGTATCATGGCAGACCGGGTGTGGAAAGTCAATTCATACCGCATCACCTCTTTGCGGGGAAGTTGCCTTTTCAACTCATTTCTGATATGCCATATGGGACACAAAAAATCAAAATGACGTTAATGGAAGAGTCATGCACCATTTTTTAAAAAATACGATTGTCCTTGCGGGCGATATCTGCCAGGCAGAGCAGGGAGGGATCACCCTGAAGGATCTGGAGTTCAAGACCAGAAAAGATCTGGTTACGGCCACGGACAAACAGGTGGAAACATTCATTGTGGACCAAATTCAAGACCGGTTTCCCGATCATGGTATCTGGGGAGAAGAAACCGGGAAAAAAAACGCCGCCAGTGAGTATTGCTGGATTATCGATCCCATAGACGGCACCACTTCATTTTTTCATGGACAGCCGTATTATGCGGTGAGCATTGCCTTGAAAAAGCACGAACAGATCATTGCGGGCGCCGTGTATGCCCCGGCACTGGGCCAGCTGTTTCATGCACGCATCCATGAAGGGGCCTGGTTGAACGATCGCCCCATCCAGGTATCAGGCACCACCTCGTTGACTGATTCGGTCATGGCCACCGGATTTGCATGCCTTCGTTCGGGCATGGAACCCAACAACCTGATCCATTTTAACCGGATCGTTCCACAGCTGAGGGATATCCGCCGCTGCGGGTCCGCCGCCATTGATCTGTGCTATGTGGCGGCCGGCAAAGTGGACGCATTCTGGGAACTGAACCTGAATGTGTATGATGTGGCTGCCGGAGTGCTGATGGTGACCGAAGCCGGGGGAGAGGTTACGGACTTTACCGGCGGCCCCGGGTTCCCGGAAAATGGAATCGTCGCTGCCAATCCAATGCTGGCGGATATTTTGAGAACGCAATTGACGGCAGGATCTGCTGCGTGACAAAAGGACATTTTTTTTCATGACCATTCAATGGTTTCCCGGTCATATGCTGGAAACGAAAAAATGGTTGCAGCAGTCGGCAGCCAGAGCAGATGTGATTCTGGAGATACTGGATGCGCGGGTTCCCCGGGCCAGTGAAAATCCCTGGATGGACAAATTTACCCGCAATACCCCCCGGGTGAAGGTGCTCAACAAGATGGATCTGGCAGATCCCGACGTCACCCACCAGTGGCTGACCTATTTCAAAGATCAGGGCATCGGTCATGCCCTGGCCATCAATGCCGCAGACCGGTCTCTGGCCATGACGGCACTGGAACAGGCTGTACAGCAGGTACCGCATAACCGGGCCAGAAAGAAAAAGGTGCTGGTGGCCGGTATCCCCAATACCGGAAAATCCACACTGCTCAACACCCTGGCCGGAAAAAAAGTCGCCAAAACCGGCAACATCCCGGCCATCACCCGGCATCAGCAGCGGACCAGTCTGCCCAACAATATCGACATTTATGATACCCCCGGTATTCTCTGGCCGGTAATCGAACCTCCCCGCAGGGCCTATGCCCTGGCCATCACCGGCGCCATTTCCGATACGGCCCTGGATTATCAGGACATTGCCTGGTTTGCCGCCGGGCTACTGTTACACCGGTACCCGGAGCACCTTGTGGCCCGATACCGGTTTCTGGATCCGTTGCCGGACAATGAACAGGAACTGCTGGAACAGATCGGCAGGGCCAGGGGATGCCTGAAATCAAAGGGGCGCATCGATTTTCACAAGGCTGCCACGGTTCTGATTCAGGATTTCAGGTCCGGGAAAATCGGAAAGATCAGTGTTGAAACCCCGTATGACATTAATGATGAGGAAAAAAACAGTGCCCCGACGCATATCTGACCCATTTGGCCCCGGCTTGAAGATCCTGTTGACCGTTGTTGTTCTGGTCATGTCGCTGACATGGGAACCAGTGTCTGCCGACCAGCCCCGGCTCTCTCCTGAAAGACAGCATGCCATTCAATGTATCCGGATCGTTTCCACCCTGCAGCACTATCATTATCTGGGAAAAAAACTGGATGACCCCCTGTCTGAACAGATCTTTGACCGGTATATCAAATATCTGGATCCGTCCCGGCACGTGTTCATCCAAGACGATCTGGACATGCTTGAACGATACCGGCACCGGTTTGACACGGACCTGAAGCGCGGAAATCTCAAAACCGCGTATGAAATTTACAATCTGTATCATGGCCGGGCCGCCCAGCGGCTCTCGTATATCCTCAATCTTTTGGAAACCCGGGAATCCCCGTTGCCGCTCAATTCGTCGGATTTTCTGGAGGTCGACAGCGCACAGCGATCCTGGCAGCCCAGTCTGGACGATTTGGCCAGGTTATGGGAAAAAGAACTGATCCATCACATGATCACGCTGAAACTGGATGACAACGGCCGGACCGATGTGATGGACACGCTAGGAAAAATTTACACAACCCGGCAGACACGGCTGTCCCAGACCACCACGGATGATGTGTTTCAGTTGTTCATGAACTGCGTGACCGAAAGTTTCGATCCCCATACCCAGTATTTCCCGCCCCGGGTTTCTGAAGATTTCGACATCCATATGCGGCTTTCCCTGGAAGGCATTGGAGCGGTTCTCCAGACGGAATATGAATACACCAAAGTAGTCAGCCTGGTTCCCAAAGGGCCGGCGGACAAATCCAGCCTTTTGATGCCCGGAGACAGAATCATCGGGGTGGGCCAGGGAGAAACCGGTGAAATCAAAGACACCATCGGCCTGCGGATCGATGAAGTGGTGAAACTGATCCGGGGCCCGAAAAACACCTATGTCCGGCTGAAAATCATTCCTGCCAAAAAAAGTGATTCAACCACGGTGGTGCAGATCAAGCGGGACACCGTAAAACTGGAGGAGCAGTCTGCCAAAAAACAGGTGAAAACCGTGGTTTCCGGCGAGAACAGCCATAAAATCGGTATTATCGAAATTCCTAATTTCTATATTGATTTCGAGGCGTATCATCGGGGAGACCCCCAGTATAAGAGCACCACTTCGGATGTAAAAAAACTGCTGTTTGAACTGGCCGATGAAAATATTGACGGGCTGATCATCGATCTGCGGGACAATGGCGGAGGATCGCTCAAGGAAGCCAGTGATCTGACCGGTCTGTTTCTCACCTCCGGGCCGACCGTACAGATCCGCACCAAACAGCAGATGACCCGGCTGTATGACGAAGACCCGGACATCCATTACACCGGACCGCTGCTCGTGCTGATCAACCGGATGAGCGCGTCGGCCTCGGAAATTTTCGCCGGCGCCATTAAAGACTATCAGCGGGGGATCATTGTGGGAACCCGGAGTTTCGGCAAAGGCACGGTTCAGGAACTCAAACCGCTGGGCGATGGAAAACTCAAGCTCACTTCCGCCAAATTTTACCGGGTTTCCGGTAAAAGCACCCAGCACCGGGGGGTTATTCCCCATATTCTGTTTCCCAAAATATATAAACCCGAAGACACCGGAGAGAGTTCTCTGGACGGGGCCCTGCCATGGGACACGATTCAGGGCGTTCCTTTCCAGGCATACCGGTCTTTGACCCCTTTGTATGAAACCCTTATCCATCAATTTCAGGAACGGCGCCGCCAAGATCCCGGTATGGTCTACCTGGAAAAGCGTCTGGCATTGACATCGCAGCTGGAGACCCGCCACCGTCTGCCCCTGGACATCGACATCCGGCAAAAAGAGCGGCATCAGCGCCAGCAGACGGAGATCGAGATTGAAAATGAATACCTGACATCCCAGGGAGAACCGTCTGTTCAATCTCTGGAAGATACGGCCCCTGTTCTCAACCGGTACAAAGAGATTCTTTTGGAACAGGCCCAAAGAATTATGGCTGACATGATCCTGCTGTCAAAACAACAAGGGTATGCATGGCAGTGAAACGACTGCTGTTATATGTCCCTGCCGTGCTCATCGCCGCAGGGCTTATCGGATTTGTTTTCCTGGAACCGATCCTCAACTC
>JAABTO010000274.1 GCA_011389835.1 Desulfotignum sp.
ATCTGAGCCAAGCAGGTCCTCCTCCTTGAGCTCCTTTACCAAACCTGCCCTTTCAAAGGCCGCATGAATCCGTCTTTTGCTTTCCGTGGCCTTTAAAAGGAATATATCTTCTCTGCATTTCATGAACCGGTTAAAACCGGCCAGAACGACCTGGTCCACCATCCGGTCGAATTCCCGGGCATGGGCCGCATCCATGACGGTTTCTCCGATTTTCTTTAGAAAAAAAATAAAACTGACGGCCTCGGCAGCGGAAAATGCCTGGACCGCCCGGATTCGGATTACCGGATCCAGGGCTTTTTCAAGGGTCTCGCCGGTGTAATCGGATGCCAGCAGGTGCAGCACCTCTTCAAGTGTTTCCCTGGTGACCGATCCAACGGGATTGTCGAACCGGTCCGCATCTTTTCCCAGAATCCTGGCCGCCTGGGGGGGATAGGTCTCAATGGTCGCCCGGAACCATTTTTTCAGCAACATATCATGGTTGTGCGCAAGTGTCTTTTTCAGGGTCATGTCCACCCGGTCTTTTTTGGAGTTTGTTCTACTGTAACGCCTGTTCCAATCGTTAGATGGATATAAACTTACTTAAATTGTATGTCAAGGGTAAAACAACTGCCCGGTTGCGCAGATTACCGCCGACCAACGGGTTTCTTTTTTTTGAATTAAGGCTATCCAGCGGATTCAATTGTATGCTAATGTATCTGAAAATTCAGTGACATTCGAGAAAAGCCATGGATCATTATTATAAAGAGCGGTTTCATGTTCTGCAGGATCTGATCAATAAAATTGCTTCTCTGACAGAGACCGGGGATATCATCGAGGCAGTCAGAGAACAGCTGCGCTCCCTGATCCCCAATGCCATGGAGGTGTGCGTGCTGCTGCTGGATCCTGATGCGGCAAAATATACCAGCCCTTTGCAGTGTGCCTTGTATGACCGGCCGGTGAGTTGTCAGTCGTGCAAACGGGACCGTCCGGCGGTGCAGCAGGCCATGGCAAGAAAAAAAGCGGTGGTGATGTCTGAAAGTGAACCCATTGTCCGTCCGGACGGATCCCGGATGACGGTGGGATCCGAGTATGCCATGCCGGTGTTTGTGGAAGACCGGATTCTGGCGATCATCAGTGTGGTGATTCAGCCGCTGACCCGGTATACCCGAAGGGATTTCTACCTGATCCGGGATTTTGCCGATACCCTGGGAACCATTTTACTGACCGCCAGACGGCAGTGGGAAATCACCCGGGAAAAAATCCGTATCAGTCAGACCCTGGCCGGCCTGACACCGTTTGTGCCGGGGTCGGTCAGGCGGATGGCGGATAAAAATCCGGAACTGTTGACCCGGGAAAAGGAAAACAAGCAGGTCAGTGTCCTGTTCATCGATTTGGAAGGATATACCGGGCTGAGTGCCACCCGCCCGGAAGAGCAGGTCAATGCCGTCATCGAAAAAGTGTTTTCCAGTTTTGTTGATCCCATTCACCGGTGCCATGGGGAGATCAACGAAACCAGCGGGGATGGATTCATGATTATCTTCAAGGACCATGATCCAAAGACCAATGCCATGAACGCAGTGAAGGCGGCGTTTGAAATCGCGTCCCGGTGCGGGTCTGTCAGCCGGTCTCTGGGGGAGGAGTTTCATCTTTCAGATATGGGACCGCTGGCCGTCAATATGGGAATCAGTTCCGGCACCGCCCTGGTGGGGATGACCCGGTTCAAGGGGATGCTGGATACCCGGATGACATTCACGGCGTCCGGCGCCGTGACCAATATCGCGGCCCGGCTGTCGGATCATGCCAAAGGCGGGGATATCCTGATCAGTCAGGCCACCCGGGAGTTGATACAAGGATTGTGGCCGGTATTTGACAAAGGCAGGGCAATGCTGAAAGGAATACCTGAACCCGTGCAGATCTATTCCCTGCTCAAACCGGAATGACCGGTCATTTTTTTTACGGAATTTCGGCGGTGGTGAAGGGCGTGGCGGAGAAAGAGAGATTCGAACTCTCGATGGAAGTTTCCCCCCATACTCGCTTAGCAGGCGAGCGCCTTCAGCCACTCGGCCATTTCTCCGCAAACCGTTTGCATGGCGGAGGAGGTAGGATTCGAACCCACGAAGCTGTTACGCTTAACGGTTTTCAAGACCGCCGCCTTCAGCCGCTCGGCCACTCCTCCGAATTTAAACACCCGCTTATATCATCTTGCAGGAATCGGGTCAACACCTAACTTGGATTTCCCATGTGTCATCTTGCTGTTGACACCAACGGCAGTTGCGCTATATTAAACGGTTTGACACCAACCAAAATTACAGGAGAACCATGAATGAAACAAAAGATCCGTTTTGAAAAAAATATCAAGGACGGGATGTTGACGGTGCTGGAGTCCAGTGAAGTGGATCCCGGGGTGATGATGCCGCTGCACGAGGAGAACTATGACCTGGCCCAGATGAGGGCGGCGGCGGCCGAAGGTCTGGAAGCCTTTACCCAGATGCTGCGGCGCCGGACGTTTTTCCCCACCCGGGATCTGTGCGTCAAACTGCACGAGGAAACCGCGGATTTTTTCACCGACGACAGCCTGGACAAAGTGATTGTGGAGTACCTGGATTCGGAAACCCTGCCCGATGAGGAAGAGTTCCATCTGGAAGAGGATGACGTGGAACTGGACGCCCTTTTGGACGAAGACGGCGATTCCAAGGAGGATGAAATCAAGGAGATCGATGACGAGGATGATACCCCGAGGTTCACTCCGGAAGATACCTCTGAACATGAAAATTAACCGTCACAGCACCCATCGGATCTTATGAAACATATCATAAAAAACATGGTGACCGCCGCCGCCGTCAAAGCGGTGGATGCCGGCAGGCTGCCGTCCGGACAATTGCCGGACATGGAGATTGAAGCGCCCAAACACGAGTCCCAGGGAGATTTGTCCACCAATTTTGCCATGGTTTCCGCCGCCATCCAGAAAATGGCTCCCAGACAGATCGCCCAGATTCTGATCGACCATATGGAACCCAAGGACTGGATTGAAAAAATCGAGGTGGCCGGTCCCGGGTTTATCAATTTTTTTCTCAAACCCGCCGCCTGGCATCCCGTGGTGAACCAGGTGCTTGAAGCGGATGACCGGTACGGGGCATCTGATCTGGGCAACGGAGAACAGGTCCAGGTGGAATTTGTCAGCGCCAATCCCACCGGTCCTTTGCATGTGGGGCACGGCCGCGGGGCCGCCGTGGGGGATGCCCTGGGCAATATCCTGAGCTTTGCCGGATTTTCGGTGTCCAAAGAATATTATATCAATGATTCCGGCAGGCAGATCCGCACCCTGGGAACATCGGTCTGGTTCCGCCTTCTGGCGCTGGCCGGCCGGGAAATCCAATTTCCCGAAGACTGTTACAAAGGGGACTACATCAAAGACCTGGCCCGTGAGGTGCTGGACCGGGAAGGGCCGGAATTTCCGAACAAAGACGAGGAGGAGGCCGTCAGGATCTGTGCCAGATACGCCGCGGACCGGATCCTCGAACAGATTCGAAACGATCTGGCAAATTTCGGCGTAACATTTGATCACTGGTTCAGTGAGCAAAGCCTGTATGATTCCAACCGGGTGCAACAAACCATTGAATCCCTCAAGCAGGGAGGTCAGGTCTATGAAAATGACGGGGCATGGTGGTTCAGGACCGTGGATTTCGGCGATGAAAAAGACCGGGTGGTGGTGAGAAGCAACGGGTTGACCACCTATTTTGCCTCGGACATCGCGTATCACCAGGAAAAATATGAGCGCGGATTCGACCGGGTGATCGATGTGTGGGGGGCGGATCACCATGGGTATATCAACCGCCTGGCCGCCGCTGTCATGGCCATGGGAATGAAAAGAGAGCAGTTCCAGGTGATCCTGGTCCAGCTGGTGACCCTGCTTCGGGGCGGGAAACCGGTTCAGATGTCCACCCGGGCCGGAGAGTTCGTCACCCTTAAAGACATTGTGGACGAGGTGGGAAAGGATGCGGCCCGGTTCATGTTTTTGAGCCGCAGCTATGATTCCGGCCTGGATTTTGACCTGGAGGTGGCCAAGCAGAAGAGCAGTGACAACCCGGTATATTATGTTCAGTATGTCCATGCCCGGATTGCCGGTATTCTGGCCAAGGCGGTTGAACAGCACCC
>JAABTO010000275.1 GCA_011389835.1 Desulfotignum sp.
GTGCTCTTCCGATCTGTGATCTCCGATGCAAACATTGTGGGCGATGTGCACCTGATTGTCTGTTTTTACACCATTGCCGATGCGTGTCACCCCCAGGGTTCCCCGATCAATGGTGTTGCATGCACCGATCTCGGCGTGATCTCCAATGGTCACATGACCGGTATGAGACAATTTGAAATGGCTGTCTCCATCCTGGACAAATCCGTACCCGTCGGATCCGATCACGGAACCGGAGTGAATGACGACATGTTTGCCTACGCGGGTTTTGTCCATCAGGGTGACATTGGGTTTGATAACGGTATGGTCTCTGATCACGCAGCCCTTTCCTATGAAGACATGGGGCATGATCTGCACATGGTTGCCGATCACCACCTCCTCTTCGATCACCACATGGGATGCAATGGCGACATCTTTTCCCACCACGCAGTCCTTTGCGATCACCGCCAGCGGGCTGATGCCGGGAACCGGTGTCGGCGCCGGGTAAAACTGCGGCACCAGTTCAAAAAAAGCCCGCCTGGGGTTGTCGGCCATCACAAGGCAGGGATGGGGAGATGGATCCGGAAGTTCATATTCTTGGGGAATGATCACGGCCCCGGCCCGGGTCTGGTCCAGACGGGACAGAAAAGCAGGGTCCCCGGCAAAGGTGATATCTGATGCACTTGCATGGTCCAGGGAGGAAACCCCGGTGATCACTGTTGAGGGATCACCGGTCACCCGGCCGTGAATTTTTTCGGCAATTTGTTTGACAGTCAGTTTCATGAATGGATTCGGACCGGCGATCAGTTTCCACGGGCCGTGGCGTCATTGTATTTTTTGATGACAATATCTGTGATATCCACCGGTTCCGCAATATAGATCACACCGGCATTTTTCTTTTCAATGATGATCGTGTATTTTTCTTTTTTCCCCAAGTCGTTGGCAATGTCAAACACAGCCTTCTGCATGTCATTGATCATTTTGATTTCAAGATTCTTCAATTCATTGGCATAATCCTGCTGCTTGATTCTGAAATCTTCGACCTGATTTCGAAAATCCCGTTCCTTTTCCCGTTTTTTTTCATCGCTGAGGACCAGGGCTTCCTTTTCAAGTGACTGGCTGATTGCATCCAGTTGCTGTTTTTCTTTTTCCAGGTTGTTCTTGAGTTCCGTTCCTTTGGTGTTGAGGGCCTTTTGATTCATTTTGCCGGCACTGGACTCCTTCATGATTCGTTCAAAGTCAATGACCCCGATTTTTACCGCGTCCGCACTGAATGCGGCAGGGGCCAGACCGGTTATCGACAGGCATATGATAGTTGCGAAAAAGATATACTTCAGCTTCATGGTTTCCTCCAAAAATGGTTGTTTGCAAATGTTAGAAAAACGCGCCAATGGAAAAGTCGAACTGGCCGTCTCCGGTTTCATATTCATCCTGGCCTTCCACCACGATCCCATAGGCCAGGCGGATGGGACCCATGGGGGAGTTCCACCGCAGTTCAAAACCGGCCGAAGAATATTGTTTGGCCAGATCAAAGCTTTCACTGGTCCGGTAGACATCGCCCCGGTCATAGAACAACACCCCGGCTACCCCCTGTTCTTCCTGAATGGGAAAGATCAGTTCCGCATTGAACTGAAGGTATTTTTCACCGCCCCGCAGGATAATTCCCCCTGGGTCACTGGCATTGATATCATATTTGTCAAATCCCCGGACGGAATTGATGCCTCCCAGGTAAAACCGCTCCCAGTCGATATCGATCTGCCCGTTGGTCCGGTCATCCAGATATCCCCCTTCTACATGAAATCCGCCGGTGAACTTCCAGAAAAGGGGCATCCAGAAGCCGGCTTCCGCCACATACCGGGTGTAGTCGATGTCGCCGCCCAGAAACTCTCCGGCATATTGGGCCGAGAACTTGCTGAACACCCCTTTGGTGGGCAGAAAGTAATGGTTTCTGGAGTCATAGCTGATATAAGGTTTGATGCTGGCTGTGAAAAAGTCCCCTTCGGTGACACGGGTAAATTGTGTTTGCACATTTTCGACTTCAAAATCTTCAACATTGAATTCCACGCCGATGGTGGTGTAGTCCCATAACTGCCGGTAGGAGGACCTGAGTGTCAGACCGATGGCATTGCGTTCAAAATATTCAAACTCTCGTTCCAGTTTGTAGATATTGAATCCGGCGGAAATGGGCTTGTCAAAAATCCAGGGTTCGGTGAACCCAAGATCATACAACCCGGTTTCTCCTGACATTCTGCCCAGGAGTTTCAGGTTCTGGCCCCTGCCGAACAGGTTGCGTTCCTCCAGAGATACCTGACCAAACGCACCGTCATCCGTCGAAAAACCACCGCCGAAAGAGAAGTTACCCGTGGGTTTTTCTTCGACCTTGACTTCCAGGTCCCGCTTATTGGGTTCTTCCGTTGGCACCGGGTTGATCTCCACCGACTGAAAGTAGTCTCTGTATGCCAGGTTCCGGTAGGAGCGTTGAATGCCGCTCATGGAGTACTTGCCCTGCTCTTTTACGGCCAGTTCCCGCCGGATCACCTTGTCTCTGGTTTTCTTGTTTCCGGAGATCAGAATCCGGTTGAAATAGACGGGTTCTCCCTGTTCGATCTTATAGTTAATGTGCACCTGATGGGTTGTGTCATCGGTTTCCACCAGCGGTGAGACGTTGACATTGGCGTAGCCCTGGTTGGAGTAATAATCACTGAGGCCCAGCATGTCCTTGCGGATCAACTCCCGGTTGTATAGATCGGATTCCTTGACCAGCAGTCTGTCAAACAGATCCTCCTTTGAAGTCAAAATATCCCCGGTAATGTCCACTTTTCCAGTTGTGTACTGTTCCCCTTCATCGATCTTGAATCCGATGGTAATGCTTTCCTCACCCATGTCGATCCGGGGATCCGATACCTTGACATTGATGAATCCGTTGTTTTTATACAATGATTCGATGCGCAGCGCATCATTGGTCAATTCGTTTTCATCCAGGTCCCCGGAAGTGGTGATAAACGACCAGAACCCTTTTTCTCTGGTTTGAATCGTTTTTTTGAGTTTTTTGTCATTGAAATGGGAATTTCCTTCAAACACGATGGATTCAATTTTGATTTTATCACCCTCTTCGATCACGAACACGATATCCGCCTGGTTGTTGTCCAACGAGGTGATATCATAATGAACTTCGCAGTTGTGATAGTTTTTTTCCGTATACAGGCGTTTGATTTTCTCCACGTCTGCATTGATTTTATAAACATTGAGGATGGATCCGGTACTGGTATCCACCACTGCGGCCAGCTCATCATCCTTGTACACGCGGTTCCGGGAAAATTTGATGTTTCTGACACTGGGTTTTTCCGTGACACTGAAAACAATTTCAACGCCCTGGTCCAGATCGTTTTTCCTGACCACTACGTCGTCGAAAAATCCCATTTTATAGATCTGTTCCAGGTCTGTGGACAGTTTTTTCTGATTCATGATGTCACCGGGACTCGTTGAGATCACCCGCAATACCGCATCCGTATCCACCCGGCGGTTGCCGGTCACTGTAATGGTGGTGATAATGCGTTTTTCAAACAGTTCCCCGACAATCGCCCTGGACAGATTTCCGGCAGCTGCATGCAGCTCTTCCAAAGCGTCAGACTGTGAAAAAAAAGGAAGGGGCGGCCCGGGTTCATGGATGGGATGCATATACGCGTCAATGCTGATACTGTTGCCGGAAATGAAAATATTTCCGGTGATAATGTGGTCCACGCCCAGGCGAATGCCTTCTTGCCGGAACCTGGCGGCATCCCAGGCTTGAGTATCGATAAAATCCGTACCATAAACGACCCGGGTGCCTTCTTGTTCCAGACGGTTCCCAAGCATGCGGGCCAGCTCAATGCCGATGGATTCATGGGGCTGTGACGCCTGGACGGAAAAAGGAAACACAGCCACACTGACCGTTTGTTCCGCATACAGCTTCAGGGTCAGACCGCATAATATCATCCATACCAACGCTGCAATGATCAACCATTTTTTCATATCAGTCCCTTTCATATGCCGGTAAGATTTTCCCTTTTTGGATCGTTACCATTTTTTCCATCATATGCGCCAGTTTCATGTTATGGGTCACCACGATCACGGTCATGCCCAGCTCTTTGTTCAATTCCGTGATCAGGGAATGGAT
>JAABTO010000276.1 GCA_011389835.1 Desulfotignum sp.
TGGCGCCGGTGTATCCGCTGCATGCGGCCCGTCGGGGTATTGAAGGCAAGGTGCGAATACAGTTCCTGGTCACAGACGAAGGGATGGTACAGGATATCAAAATTCTGGATGCGGAACCGGAAAAGGTATTTGACCAGAGCGTCATCGACTGTGTGTCCCGGTGGCGGTTCCAGCCCGGCCGGGTCCAGGGCATCCCGGTGGCGGCCCTGGCACAGACCACCATCAAGTTTCAACTGGAGTAGGCATGATCCGATACACCAGGCAAGGGAATGAAAAAATTCGGTGCCGCCGGCACTGCCCACAGCCGGAACATCCGGCACTGCGGCACGGACCGGTCCGTTCAGGAAGGCGGCAGGTGTGGATAGTGCTGATGATGGTGCTGATGATGGCTTTCTCAGGACCGGTCCAGACCCTGGCAGCCACAGCGGGCAATGAAAACATGCCCCTGGGTGCGGGTATGGTAGTGAACAGGGCCCAGTCCCTGATGGCCGAAGGCAAACCCGACCAGGCCCTGGCCGTATTAATCCGGTATTCGGAAAAACAGGCAGAAGAGGTCCATTTTTATATCGATTTTCTGACCGGTTTCTGTCACACAGAAATGGGGCAGACCGGGGCGGCGGCAGCGGCATTTCAGCGGGCCGTGGAAAAACAGCCGGACCTGTCTGAGGCCTGGCTCAACCTGGCCCGGTGCCGGTATGAACAGGCAGAGATGGCCGAGGCGGCCCGGGCTTTTGAAACAGGGTATGACACCAGCGAGGAAAAGAAGGCCATCCAACTGTTTTATGCGGCTGCCTGCCATTTCCAGGCCGGCCGGCCGGATGCTGCCCTGACCGTGTTCGAGCGCCTCATGGCGGCCCATCCTGGAGCGGTCACCCTGGAATGGAAGCAGACCCTGGTCAATATCCTGTTTGCCCTGGAAAGATTTCGGGAAGCCCTGCCGTGGCTGGAAGAGCTGGCAGCAGAAACCAAAGGGGACACCCGGCGGCAGTGGCAGGAGATGCTGCTGTACCAGTACCTGTCTTTGGAGATGAAACAAAAAGCCCTGGCATATGCCCGGTACCTCACCCGGACCCATCCGGAAGACCCCGGCTGGTGGAAGGCCCTGGCCCATGTCCACCTGACGGACAACCGTTTTGAAAAAGCCCTGGCTGCCATGCTGAGCTGTTCCTATCTGACCCCCTTGACCCGGGAGGAGATGCGGCTTGTGGGGGACCTGTATCTGTCCTGCAATATCCCGGATTCCGCGGCCCGGCAATACGAAGCCTGGCTGGCACATCACCGGGGCACCCTGTCGGAAAAACAGGTTGTAGAAAAGATCAAGGCCATCTCCCGGGCCTGGCTGTCCGCAGGAAATTCGGATCAGGCCCTGGCCTGGGTGGAAAAAGGCCTGGCCAAAACATCTGATAAAGAACTTTTGGGCATCAAAGCGTATGTGCTCGCGAATCGGAACCGCCTGCCATTGCAAAAATAACTGCCGGAAAGTTTTGTCGGCTGGTACGGCAACCCGGGGTTTGTGAAATACCGGCCGCAAAAGCGGTTATTTTTTGGTGCGGGCGGTTTCCTGTTTTATTGCGGAATACACCGTCACAAGCCCGTTGGAAAGCGGCTGACACGTCACCCGGATAAATCCGGCGGATGCGATTACCTCCTGCACTTTTTTTGGGGAAGGAAATTTCCGGATGGATTCGGCAAGATAGATAAACGGGGCATCTTCACCGGTGATCAGCCTGCCGAAACCCGGCATGACCCCAAAGGAATACCAGTGGTACAAAATCCTGATCCAGCGGCTCCGGGGGATGGAAAATTCCATGATCACCAGTTTTCCGCCGGGGATCAGAACCCGGTGTATTTCCCGCAACCCCAGGGTAACATCCGACAGGTTCCGGATGCCGTATCCCACGATAACCGCGTCAAAGGATTTTTCTGCAAACCCCAGCTGTTCCGCGTCTGACTGCACCCATTGGATGGGGTTTTCACATGGTTTTTCAGCGCTGTTGCTTTTTCCGGCTGCCAGCATGGACCGGCTCAGGTCGCAGACCACGGACATTCCCCTGGTTCCGGTGCCGGCTATCCGGCGGGCGAACTCCCCGGCCCCGCCGCAAAGATCCAGGATCCGGTATCCTGTCTTGATGGGAAGATATTTCAGGGCAGCTCTCCGCCAAAAGAAATGAAGACCAAAACTCATGAAGGTGTCGGCCAGGTCATACCTGGGGCCGATGGCATCAAAGTATTGTACCACCACTTTTTTTTTGTCGGCGGCCGGTGTCTTTTTTGCAAGGATATGGTGCGGGTTTACCATTTAAGAAGGGTTTCCCCAGTTTACAGCCTCGGCATACCGCATGCAGCGGGAAAAAATGCGGTAATTGAAATCCGGGCATGATATGCCTTTTTGCTTCAGAATAGCGGCGGCTCTGGTGTTGTCAAAAATGCGTTCGTCCTGCATATACTGCCTGTAGACTTCCGTGTAGCGGCTGAAAAGGATTTCCAGGCTGCTTTGTTTATCGGGTGGAAAATCTTCTGCCGGCACTGCCTGTATGCCGGTGATATGAAAATAGGTTTGGGTATAGTGGATGAAATCGGAAATTGATTTGATGGTGTCATTGGTGATGTGAAATACGCCACCATCCAATGCGGTTTCCATGATGGCCGAAAAAGCAGCGGTAAAAAAATCCACCGGGATCAGATTGATGCCTCCGGACGGGGAGGCCTCAATCCTGATGGGCATATGCGCGGTTCCGTCGGCACTAAATGAAATACCCATTTTATCAGCGTTTTCCAGGTCCTGTTCCCGGTGTTTTTTATGGTAGAGGTTTTTTAAAAATACCAGAATTTTTACAGGATAGTACATGGCATTGAACCTGAGGGTTTTTCCGGTCCAGGAGTTGCCGTACACGATGGACGGCCGGTATATGTTCAGGCGGATGCCTTCCCGGCTGCAGCGTTTAGCAGCTGTCACTTCAGCACGGTACTTGGTTTCTTCATACACATTGAAAAACGACCGGGTGTCCACCAGTGCTTCAGGGCATATCCCGCGTCTTTTTCCGGCAGCGTACGCGGTACTGATAAAGTGAAAAAAACAGCACCGGCTTTTGGCCGCAAAATCCAGGAGGTGGTGAAGGTTTTCCACATTGGCTTTTTCAATCTGCGCGCGTTTCCGTTCTGAAAAGGAGGTGTCAGAGGCGCAGTGAATGATTTCGTCCACCCCGGCCGCCAGCCGGTGATAGTCATTCCAAGACAGGCCGAGGTCGGAACGGTTCAGATCTCCTGGCACTATTTGTACACAAGATGGCATCCCATCCGTGCCCAGCCAGTCAAACAATGCTTTTATGCGCTCTTCCGGGGCTGTATTATCCCGGGGCCGGGCCAGGATAATGACTGTATACCCTTGCTGCGAAAGCATTTCAGCAAGGTGGATGCCCAGAAATCCTGTGGCCCCTGTCAGCAGGAAGCCGGTGTTTTTCGACTGCCGTTTTCCGGTTATTTCATTATCTGTCGCTCTGATATTTCCTCCATTCTGATGTAAAAAGGGAGATGCAAAAATGCGCAAACCCTTTTGGGGTTGTTTTCAGGTATACAAAAAATTTTCTTTTCTGGCGCATCCCTGGGAAAAGATATATTTGAGAAACGTCACCCCTTTGCAGGTGCTGCTCAGTTTGTCCACCATGGGTTCGATGTCCAACATGGCCTGCTGGATTTTTTGTGATTCAGTGCTGTCGGTGTGGTCGATATAATAATCATATTCCAGAATACCGCGTTTGCCCAGATCCAGAGGGGTGATAAACCCCAGGTCATGTTCGATACCGTGTTTTTCGGCAATTTCTGTAAAC
The DNA here is from genome assembly GCA_011389835.1 of Desulfotignum sp. GTDB lineage: Bacteria > Desulfobacterota > Desulfobacteria > Desulfobacterales > Desulfobacteraceae > Desulfotignum. The sequence goes on from JAABTO010000276.1 coordinate 3,828, forward strand.
GAGGTGATCAGTTCCTGGATCACATCCACCGGTTCCAGGGGAACATAAATGAGGAAGGCGAACATGTGCTTGTGCCGGGACATCCGTGCGCTGACGATTCGAAACATGGTCAGCCACACCATATCGGTCATGTGGGGACGGCTGTACAGCTCTTCGTAGAAATCCCGGAGATCTTCTTCTACAGCAGCGGCCAGGGTTTCGGGAGACGGGGCAAGAATTTCTTCCAGCACCGGCAGCATTTCTTCGCTGAAAACGGTTTCATAGGCCGGCCGGTCACTTTCCAGTCCCCGGACGAT
>JAABTO010000277.1 GCA_011389835.1 Desulfotignum sp.
AGGGTGGCATGAAACCCGCAAAGCAGAAAAACGGTTGCCGTCATCACGATCCATCGGTTGCACAATTTCATCCTGTTTCCCCTTATCTGCCGGTTTTTCACTCATGTTTTATTATCTCATACACGAGTTTGGGACATTTATCCATCTGACATATCAAAACCGCACACCCAAAAAGGTGATATATGACCCATTGAGCAAATACCCCCTTTTTTCCGTTCAGACAGGAGATCGGTCCTGGATAGGCTGGCCGCGCTTCTCTATAGGGACCGGTCCACTGGAACTTTCGAATTCCTTGACAGAAGGCGGTTGCCCGGCCTATAAATAAAACAGTTGACAGCTTTCGTGCATACCGATCTTTCAGGACAACAGGAAACGCCCATGACCAAAAAAAAGGAACCGGCAAAACCAGGAACGTCCGATGACAGATTTCCCATTGTCGGAATAGGCGCTTCCGCCGGCGGCCTGCAAGCCTTTGAAGCGTTTTTTACGGCCATGCCCCCAGACAGCGGCATGGCCTTTGTCCTGATATCTCATCTGGATCCCACTCATATCAGTATCCTGCCGGAGCTGATACAGAAAAAAACACAGATGAAGGTCCACCTGATAACAAACGGGCTTACGATTCAACCCAATATGGTCTATGTGATTCCGCCCAACAAGGATATGGCCATTATAAACGGCACCCTCCAACTCATGGATCTGCCCCACCCCAGGGGATTTAACCTTCCCATTGACAGTTTTTTCAAATCCCTGGCCCAGGACCAGGGCACCGATGCCGTCGGCATTATCCTGTCCGGCACCGGCAGTGACGGCAGTCTCGGATTAAGGCAGATCAAGGGAGAACTGGGCATGGTCATGGTCCAGGACGAGGGTTCGGCCAAATATACCGGCATGCCCAGAAGCGCCGTTGCCACAGGCCTTGTGGATTATGTCCTGCCTGTGGAAAAGATGCCCGAAGCGCTGGTCAAATATGCCTGGCATGCCTCTGTCAAACCCCGGGACAAGATTTCGGTGGATGAAAAAAAAATTCAAACTGCGCTGCAAAAAATTTGCATTCTTCTTCGGACCCATACCAATCATGATTTTTCCCTTTACAAGAAAAATACCATTATCCGGCGGGTGGAACGGCGGATGCATGTGCACCAGATCGATAATATCGAAGATTACCACACCTATCTGACCAGAAGCGAGCGCGAGGTCCATGTGTTGTTCAAAGACCTTTTGATCGGTGTAACCAGCTTTTTCAGAGATCCTGACGCCTTTGCCGTGCTCAAGGAAAAATATGTACCCAAACTTCTGGCCGATAAAGCGGAAGGGGCCATGGTCAGAATCTGGGTGGCCGGGTGCAGCACCGGTGAAGAGGCCTATTCCATGGCTATTTTATTGCACGAATGCATGGACAAAATGAACCGGCACTTCAACGTCCAGATATTTGCCACCGATATTGATCCGGATGCCATCAACACCGCCAGATCCGGCCTCTATCCATTAAGCATTTCAGCAGATCTTACGGCCGAAAGATTGAAACAGTTTTTCACCAAAGAAGAAACGCACTACAGAGTCAAAAAATCGATCCGGGAAATGCTGGTGTTTGCATTGCAGGACCTGATCAAAGACCCGCCTTTTACAAAACTGGATATCATCACCTGCAGAAATCTTTTGATCTACCTGGAGCCGGAATTGCAGAAAAAACTGTTTCCCTTGTTTTATTACAGTCTGGTGCCGGATGGTCTTTTGTTCATCGGTTTATCCGAATCCCTGAGCCAGGAAACAACCCTGTTTGAAATGTATGACCGGAAATGGAAAATTTTCAAGCGTCAACCCGGCCGGTCAACCCCCAGTTCTGTATTGAACCTGCCGGTTTCGGCACCCTCTGAAGAACCCCGGGCCATCAAAACCCTTGAAGCGGTCAAAAGGGCGGAAAATATCAAGAATTTTAAACTGGTGGAAACCATTTTGCAGGAAAGCAACACCCCTCCCTGCGCCATAATCGATGAAAAATTGAATATCGTGTATATCCACGGCCGGACCGGAAAATATCTGGAACCTGCCGCAGGCATCGCGTGTTTCAATATCCTGGACATGGCCCGGCCCAGTCTGAAAACCGTACTGGCATCGGCTGTCCGCAAAGCCGCCAGTACGAAACAGGAGGTCGTCCGCAAAGGTGTTGATGTCGCGGACAACGGCGGTGCCATCACAATCGATTTGACGGTAAAACCGGTCCTGACATACGGAGCCCTTCAAGGCATGCTCATGGTCGTTTTCAATGATGCAGAAAAACCGACGCCCAAATCCAGGCCCAAGCCCAGGGTGACGCAAAAAAACGACACGATCAGCCGGCTTGAACAGGAGCTGCAATACACCAAAGAAAACTTGCAGACCACTATCGAAGAGCTGGAAACCGCCAATGAAGAACTCCAGTCCACCAATGAAGAACTCCAGTCCACCAATGAAGAGCTGCAATCCACCAATGAAGAGATGGAGACCTCAAAAGAGGAGCTCCAGTCCCTGAACGAGGAGGCGGCCACCGTGAATACGGAACTCCAGAGCCGTCTCGATGAATTGTCCGATGCCAATGACGACATGAAAAATTTGTTGAATGCCACCCAGATCGGGACGATTTTTTTAGACATGGACATGAATATCCGGCGGTTCACCGACAGGGTCACCCGCTTGATTCCATTGACCATGAGCGATATCGGCCGGCCGGTCAGCCATTTTGCCACACAATTAAAAGCGTTCCAGATTGTGGATCATGCTTCGCAGGTCTTAAAAGATCTGATCTCCCAGGAATTTGAAGTGGAAAGCCGGGACGGCAAGGTTTTCAGAACCCGGATTATGCCGTACCGCACCATGCAGAATGTTATTGACGGCGTGGTGGTGACCTTTGAAGATATCACCGAATTCAACCGGTATCGCCTCACGGCCCGGCGTCTGTCCGTGATTATGGATGCAAAGGACGCCATCCTGATCCAGGATAAAAAAGGCGCGATTTCCTTCTGGAACCAGGGTGCTGTGGACATGTACGGGTATACGGAATCCGAGGCCCTGAAAATGAATATCAAGGAGATGATACCCGAAGAGAATCGTAAAGCGTCTCTGGGATTGATAGACCAGGCATTTGAGGGCAAACTGTTTGACAGCCTTGAAACCTTTCGAACAACCCGGTCAGGTGCCGTCCTGAAGGTCTGGGTGATGGTCCTGGCACTGAGAGATGAAAGAGATATGATCAACGGGGTCGTCACCATTGAAAGGGTCATCCAGGATGAAAAATAAAACAGCCGAAGAAAAATTCAATGCATTGCGCCGGCAGGCTGAGGAATTGATGGCAAAACCGGATTTTTCAAGGAAATTGGTTGCGGTTGAAGATCCGCTCCGGCTCATTCACGAACTCCAGACCTTCCAGATTGAACTGGAACTTCAGAACGATGAGCTTCGCCGGGCCCAGCAGGAATTGATGGCATTTAAAATCCATTATACCCAGCTGTATGATTTTACGCCTGTGGGATATGTCACCCTGAATGCAAAGGGAAAGATTTTCGATGCCAATCTGACCCTGGCCCGGATCCTGGAAACGGAAAGGGGTTCTCTTGTCAACCGGTCGCTTTCTGAGTATATCCTTCCCAAAGACCAGGATATTTATTACCTGCACATGCAAACACTGTTTGCGTCAAAAAAACGGCAGGTCTGTGACCTTAAAATGAAAAAAAAAGGGGGGGGCGTTCTGGATGTGCAACTGGAAAGCACCGCCATCCCGGAGTCCTGTCAGGGGGAAGCCCGGTTTCGCACCGTCATCATCGATGTTTCCGACCGGAAACGCGCCGAGCGGTTGCTCAAATACGGCAGACATCAACTGGAATCGGTTCTGAACCGGATTGAATCCAGTGTCTACATTGCCGACATGATCTCCTATGAGATCCTTTTTATGAACAATTACATGATAAAAAAACACAACGCAGACCTGACCGGTCAGGTCTGCTGGGCAGCCATCCATGGAAAACAGGATGGGCCCTGTGACATCTGCAACAAACTCAGGCTGGTGGATAAGGCCGGCAACCCCACAGAGCCGAGTATCCAGGAAGTTTACGACAAGGGATCTGATCGATGGCATGAACTGAGCA
>JAABTO010000061.1 GCA_011389835.1 Desulfotignum sp.
GGCCGAGCGGCTGAAGGCCCTGCTCTCGAAAAGCAGTATCCCGGCAAAACCGGGATCGTGGGTTCGAATCCCACCCTCTCCGCCATTTCTGGCATAATTTGTGCTAAATTCTTTTTGTAAAATCAATTTCACTGACAGCAGGAAAATTATGAGCAGACCACACGGCAGAAAAATCCGGCAACAAGTCGGAGATATTCTCAACTATCCGGACCGTAAGACAGCACTGGACCGGCTGGCCCGGATCCCGGAAAATCAGTTGAAGGGGCATCTGTTCTCCCATTTTTACAGCCCGGAAGCGTTGATCCGGTTCCGCAGCGTGACCGCCATGGGGCATCTTGGCCATCGCATGGCTGAAACACGGATGGAAAGCGCCCGGGATTTGATGCGGCGGATCTTATGGAACCTCAATGACGAGTCCGGCGGGATCGGCTGGGGGTCGGCTGAGGCCATGGGGGAAATTCTGAGCCGGCATCCGGGCCTGGCGGCGGAATTCGATTCCATCCTGTTTTCATATCTGGACCCCAGAGCCAATTTTATTGACAACCCCGATCTTCAGAAGGGAATTTTATGGGGCATCGGTACCTATGCGGCCGCAGCCCCGGACAGGCTCACCGCTGACAGGGCCGCATCGATCGTTCCGTTTCTGGACGATCCGGATCCGGTAAAACGGGGGTATGCGGTCCGGGCACTAATCAATGCCGGAGGACCGGCCCCGGACAGGCTGCCTGAAGACCTGTCAACAGACCGGTCTAAAATCGAACTGTACACTGGATGGGATTTCAAGACGGTGCGCATCTGCGATGTGATTTGTGCCTGCGCACCGGACAGAACCCGATCAAACAAAGGAATGCCGGATGACTGCCAAAAAATGTGATAAAAATATCGCCCGCACCATTGATCTGGCCAAGGAGATGATCACGCTGGCGCACCTGGGATATGATCACCATGAAGATCCCGGCTGCGGGGTGCTCTACGGGATTCTGCTGGATTCCGGTTACCGGATTCTGGATCTGGCATTAAAGGAAAAACAGGCCCATATCAATAAGGGCTGGTGGTTCGATACAGTTAAGGATGATGACAAATCATGAAACGACCGGTGGTTGATCTGGGGTCATGTATTTTATGTGAAATCTGTGTGGAGCTGGCGCCTCATGCCTTTGAAATCAGCGATTCCGGCTTTGTCCTGGTGCGGCTGCTCGATGACTATCAGGATGAGGATATTCACGAGGCTGTGAAAAACTGTCCCAAAGACTGCATTTCATGGGAAGATGATGGATGAGTTTTTACCCTGACACATAAAAAAAGATTGCGCTTGATACATAAACGTGTCATTTAAGGCATCAGATTTGTGCCATATGAACCTATTTGCCGCCAAAGATGACATGACATGACCGACCCTGCCCACAGTCTGCTTGACCGGAACAATCTAAACCTGGTGCTGGATAATCTCAAACAGGGCGTCATCGCCCACACACCGGAACGGATTATCACAGTATTCAACAAACAAGCAGAGAAAATTACCGGATACAGCAAACAGGAAGTGCTGGGAAAAGACTGCCACCTGGTTTTTGGTGCGCCTTTCTGCGGCACCAAATGCTCTTTTTGCAATGACACACCCGATTTTTTTTCCGACACCAAAGAATATCCCGTCACCTTTGTCACCCGACACGGAGACACCCGGCAACTGGAAATGACCGTATCCGCAGTCATTGACAATCAAGGCGTGTTCAAAGGGGTCATTGCCTCTTTCCGGGATCTGACCGATTCCATCAACCTGTCCCTGAAAGCGGAATCCCTGTCCAGCTTCAACGGCATTATCGGTAAAGACCACACCATGCAGGAAATCTTCCAGCAGATCCGGGATGTGGCTTTGTACAGCTATCCGGTGCATGTGTCCGGAGAAACCGGCACAGGCAAGGAACGGGTGGCCAATGCGATTCACGATATTTCCTCATACGGCAGCGGCGCGTTTGTGCCGGTGAACTGCGGGGCCATCCCGGAAGGGATCGTGGAAAGCGAGCTGTTCGGCCATGTCAAGGGCGCGTTCACCGGGGCTGTCAAAGAAAGAAAAGGCCGGTTCGAACTGGCCCACAAAGGCACGTTGTTTCTGGACGAGGTCACGGAACTGCCCTTGAAAATCCAGGTCAAACTGCTGCGGTTTCTCCAGGAAGGCACATTTGAAAAAGTGGGCGGAGAAAAAAAAGAGTCCGTGGATGTGCGGATCATTTCCGCTGCCAACAAATCCCTGAAAGAAGGAGTCCGGTCCGGCCGTTTCAGGGAAGATTTGTATTACCGGCTCAACGTCATTCCCATTCACCTGCCCCCGCTGCGGGAACGGAAAAACGATATCCCTTTGCTGGCGGCCCATTTTCTCAAACAGGCGGAACAGGAAAACAACGCTGTCATGCCGACCATCGCCGGTGACACCCTGAATCTGCTGCTGGACTATGACTGGCCCGGCAATGTCCGGGAACTGAAAAACGTGATCCAGTTTTCCGTGGTCCGGTGCCGGGGCAAACAGATTCTGCCCTCGGACCTGCCCCCGGAAATCACCCGGCGCACCGGTGTGCCTCCGGTGTCGCCGACGGCCCTGACACCGGAATATCCGCATGACGCGTTTCCGGAAACCGGCTCTGCCAGAGGCAAACTGGATACAGCATCGGTCAAGGCGGCCCTGACCAGGAGCGGAGGAAATAAATCAAAGGCGGCCCGGCTCCTTGGCGTCGGCCGGGCCACCTTGTACCGGTTTTTGAACAATAACGCAGATGCACAGGAATTCAGTCAGCGAATCTGAATCCGGTTTTTTGCTGTCAACGGCTGAAAGCCAGCCCCTGACCGGTGTCATCCAAAGTCAGGCGGATGGTGTTTCCTTTGACATATTCCCCTTTCAGCAGTGCCAAAGACAGCGGGTTCTCGATCTCCCGCTGGATCACGCGCTTGAGGGGCCGAGCGCCGAAGCTGGGATCATACCCTTTTTGAGCCAGGTAGGCCATGGCTTTTTCATCCAGCTCGATGGTCAGGCCCCGGGAGGCCAGGCGCCGGTTCAGATCCTGAATCTGGATATCCGCGATCTGCCGGATATGTGTTTCATCCAGGGCATGGAACGTGATGATTTCATCGATCCTGTTCAAAAACTCGGGCCGGAACATTTCTTTCAACGCCCGGGCAATGCCCTCGTCCACCTCTTCTTGTGAAAATGCGCCGCCGGTGCCGGCATCCTGGAGAAACCGGGACCCCACGTTGGAGGTCATGATGATGATGGTGTTTCTAAAATCCACGGTCCGGCCGTGTCCGTCGGTCATACGGCCGTCATCCAGCACCTGGAGCAGGATGTTGAACACGTCGGGATGGGCTTTTTCGATCTCATCGAACAGCAGCACGGAATAGGGCCTGCGCCGCACGGTTTCGGTCAGAAACCCCCCTTCATCATATCCCACATATCCGGGAGGCGCCCCGATGAGCCGGGCCACGGAATGCTTTTCCATGTACTCAGACATATCCAGCCGCACCATGGCCTGCTGGCTGTCGAACATGAACTCGGCCAGGGATTTGGCCAGCTCGGTCTTGCCCACGCCGGTAGGTCCCATAAAGATGAATGTCCCGATGGGCCGGTCTTCGGGAGACAGGCCGGACCTGGCCCTTCGCACGGCATTGGATACCGCGTCAATGGCCTGGGTCTGGCCGATGACCCGGCGCTTGATATAGTCTTCCATGTGTACCAGTTTTTCCTGTTCCGCCTCCAGCATCTTGGACACCGGAATGCCGGTCCAGGCGGACACCACTTCCGCCACATCGGTTTCGTCCACATCTTCCTTGAGCATCTTGCCTGTCTGCTGCAGGTCTTCCAGCTCCTTTTTTTTGGCTTCCAGGTCCCGCTGCAGCTGGGTCATGGTGCCGTACCGGATCTGGGCCACCTTTTCCAGATCTCCGGCCCGTTCCGCCATCTGGGCCTGGGTCTGGGATTTATCCAGTTCCTCTCTGATCCTCGATATCTGCTGAATCAGGTTCTTTTCATTGTCCCAGTGCATTTTCATGGGCCCGATCTCCTCGGACATGGCGGCAATCTCCTTTTCCAGTTTTTCAAGCCGCTCTCTGGATGCCGGGTCTTTTTCCTTGAGCAGTGCCTGGCGCTCGATCTGGGCCTGGGTGATCCTGCGCTGGACCTCGTCAATGGCCCTTGGCATGGAATCGATCTCGATGCGCAGTCTGGAAGCGCACTCATCGATCAGGTCCACGGCCTTGTCGGGCAAAAAACGGTCCGCGATATACCGGTTGGACAATGTGGCTGCCGCCACCAGGGCGGCGTCTTTGATTCGGATGCCGTGATGCACCTCATATTTTTCCTTCAACCCCCGAAGAATGGAGATGGTGTCCCCGACACTGGGTTCCTTGGCCATGACCGGCTGGAACCGGCGTTCCAGGGCCGCATCCTTTTCAATATATTTGCGGTATTCGTTCAACGTGGTGGCGCCCACGCACCGCAAAGTACCCCGGGCCAGGGCCGGCTTGAGCATGTTGGACGCGTCCACGGAGCCTTCGGATGCACCGGCACCCACCACGGTATGCAGCTCGTCGATGAACAGCACAATCTCGCCTTCGGCAGCTTCCACCTCCTTGAGCACCGCCTTTAGCCGCTCCTCAAATTCGCCTCTGAACTTGGCCCCTGCCAGCAACGCCCCCATGTCCAGGGCCACCACCCGGCGGTTTTTCAGGGAATCAGACACATCCCCTTCCACAATGCGCTGGGCCAGGCCTTCCACAATGGCAGTCTTGCCCACCCCGGGTTCACCGATGAGCACGGGATTGTTCTTGCGCCGCCGGGACAGTACCTGCACGATGCGCCGGATCTCATCATCTCTGCCGATCACGGGATCCAGCTTGCCGGTACGGGCCAGCTGGGTCAGGTCCCGGCCGTATTTTTCCAGGGCCTGATATCTTTCTTCCGGGTTCTGGTCGGTCACGCTCTGGTTGCCCCGGATCTCTTTCAACACAGACAAAATGGCATCTCTTGTCACTCCATGGCGGGTCAGGATCTCTCCGGCTTTGCCTCTGGCAATGGTCAAGGCCAGCAACAGGTGTTCCAGGCTCACGTACTGATCCTTCATCTTATCGGCTTCTTTAAATGCCGTGTCCAGCACCTGCTGACTGTCCCGGGACAGATAGATATCTGCCGGACCGGATACCTGGGGCAGATTTTCCACCGCCTGATTCACGTCAGCGGACACCGCGGACATATCCGCCCCGATTTTTCTTAAAATCGCCACAACCACCCCCTGGGGATCGGCAATCATACCATTTATAAAATGAACCGGCTCGATGGCGGAATGGTTTTTCCGGCGGGCCAGTTCATGGGCGGACTGCAGCAGTTCCTGGGATTTCATGGTTAATTTATCTAATTTCATAGGTCACCTTGGGTTCCTTTCATTATTAATTTTAATTTTGCAATAAAGTAATGCCGCAAATATTTTCGTCAACCAGGACTATCTATTTTTCAGCTTCCGGCATCATTTCTCCGTTGACACCCACCACTCTGTGGTATATCTTCGATATTATATAGAAACATGTTCAATTTAAAAGAACCAGAAAAAGGGTGCACATGGATCCGGAACAATTCAAATACCTGAGAGCCCGGCTGGGCAAAACCCAGAAAGAGGTGGCCCAGCTGCTGGGGATTTCCATCAAGGCGATTCACAGTTATGAACAGGGGTGGCGCAAAATCCCCCACCATGTGGAACGACAGGCTTTGTTTCTGCTTTACAGAACTGTAAATCAAAGAAATGATCAAGAAAAATGCTGGGATATCAATCAGTGCTCCGGCAGCCGTCTGGAAAACTGTCCGGCATGGGAGTTCAAATCCGGGGATCTGTGCTGGTTCATCACCGGGACCCGGTGCAACGGGGAAGCCTGCCAATCCTGGGCGGAAAAAATGGAATTGTGCCGACAATGTCCGGTATTCATCAAGTTTTTCGAATCAGACAAAGGATGTGTGGAAAATGAATGATCCAGTACAAAACCAAACAACCTGCCGGGTCGGCGGCAAACGTATCCCTGATCAGCGCAAATCACTGCCCGAAGCCATCAGTCAGATCATCACCTCTCTGGATGATGATGCCTGTTTTGCCCATATCGGGGATGAACCTATTCATTTTTCCATCTCGGTACGGGACATGATTGAAAAATTCAGGGAAGTGTTGTTTCCGGGATATTTTTCCAAAGAAAAAGTGGACAACGCCAATCTGGTGTACCATCTGGGGCAGTCCGTGTCCCAGCTGTACGACATCTTGTCCGAACAGATCATTCATGTGCTGCGGCACGACTGTCTGCGGTATGATTTGCAGTGCTCGGAATGCGAACCCCGGGGACACGATGCAGCCCTTTGCATGATCCGGGCTATTCCGGATCTGAGGCGGGAACTGGCCGAGGATGTCAAAGGCGCCTATGCTGGTGATCCGGCCGCCAAAAGCCATGATGAGGTCATTTTTTCCTATCCCGGTCTGTATGCCACCATGGTATACCGGATCGCCAACCGGCTGTTCAAACTCCAGGTGCCCCAGCTGCCGAGAATCATCACGGAACAGGCCCACAGCCTGACAGGCATCGACATCCACCCCGGCGCCGCCATCGGCAGCAGATTCGTCATCGACCACGGCACCGGCATTGTGATCGGTGAAACATCGGAAATCGGAAACAATGTCAGAATCTACCAGAATGTGACCATCGGCGCGCTGTCTCTGCCCCCGGATGCCGGAGAAAAACTGCGGGGCGCCAAACGCCATCCCACCATCGAGGATGATGTGATCATCTATTCCGGGGCCACGATTTTAGGCGGAGACACAGTGATCGGTGCCAGGTCCGTGGTCGGGGGCAATGTATGGCTCACCGCTTCCATTCCGCCGGACACCAAGGTGTTCATGGAATCGCCGAAACTGGTTTACAAACATCCCCCGTCACACAAGGAATCCCGTCATGAAAAAACTGCCTGATATCACTGCGGCCTGCGGCAACACGCCCCTGGTCTATCTGGACAAAGCCAGCCGGGCCAGCGGGGCCGACATCTACGGAAAGCTGGAATATTTCAACCCGCTGTCCTCGGTCAAGGACCGTATCGGACTGGCCATGATCAACCACGGCATTGAAACCGGAAAAATCACCCCGGACACGGTGATCGTGGAACCCACCTCCGGCAATACCGGCATTGCTCTGGCATTCGTGTGCCGGGTCAAGGGGTTGAACCTGATCCTGACCATGCCTGAAACCATGAGTATCGAGCGCCGGCAGCTTCTGGCCCACCTGGGGGCGACACTGCACCTCACACCGGGACAAAAAGGAATGAAAGGGGCCATCGAGGCGGCCCGGAACCTGGTTGAAACAACTATCAACGCCTGGATGCCGGACCAGTTCTCCAACCCGGCCAACCCCGCGATCCACCGGACCACCACCGGTCCGGAAATCTGGAATGCCCTGGACGGGAACATCGATATCTTTGTGGCCGGCGTGGGCACGGGCGGTACCATCACCGGGGTGTCGGAAATGATCAAGCAGAAAAATCCCCATCTGCTGTCCGTGGCAGTAGAGCCGGAAAACTCCCCTGTCCTTTCCGGCGGCAGCCCCGCCCCCCACAAGATCCAGGGCATCGGTGCCGGATTTGTTCCCGCCAATCTGAACCGGGACATCATCGATGACATCATCCCGGTCTCCGAAGACCATGCCTTTGCCGGCGCAAAAGCACTGGCAAAAGATTACGGCCTGTTGTGCGGCATCTCTTCAGGCGCCAATTTTCACGCCGCCAGACAGATGGCCACACAGCATCCGGGCAAAACAATAGTGTTCATCGTGTGCGACACCGGCGAACGCTACATTTCCACCCCGCTGTTTCAGGTATAATGGATTTTTGTTGCTGGATTTTGAATTTCAGTACAGCCGAGCCCGTGGTGGGGGTGCCTTGCTGACGGACTGTCGGAGCCCCCAAGGATTCCAGGCCGGCAGTAAGGTATCCCCACCACGGGCGGCATGATGACAAAGCGCCATCGGAACCAAATTAAGTGCCTCGAACAAGTTCTGCCCACTAAGAAACCGGGACCATGGGCCAGAAAATCAAAATCAGCGGAACCGCCACCACTGTCACAATAATGGAAAGCGGCAGACCCAGACGCCAGTAATCACCGAACTGGTACCCCCCCGGCCCCATGACCAGGGCGTTGGACTGATGCCCCACCGGCGTCAGAAACGCACAGGAAGCGCCCACGGCCACGGCCATCAGAAACGGATCCGAAGACAATCCCATTTCCCGGGCCAGGGTCATGGCGATGGGTGCCATGAGTACGGCGGCCGCCGCATTGTTCACCACGTTGGACAACAGCATGGTGCCGACCAGCAGCACTGCCAGTGTGCCGGCACTGGAAAAGAAGCCGGACAGCAGCAGCAGTTTTTCGGCGATCAGTGCGGCACCGCCGGAACTTTCCAGGGCATGGCCCAGAGGAAACATGGCGCCAAGCAGCACCACCACCGGCCAGTCGATATGTTCATAAATTTCATTCAGAGGCACGACCCTCAACAGGACCATGATCACGGCTGCCGCGACAAACGCAATCTGAACCGGCAGGATGCCTGTGGCTGACAGCACCATGGCTGCCCCGAAAATGCCTACGGACAACACCACTTTTTTGGGCTGGCCGATTCGGATTTCACGTTCAGCCAAAGGCAGGCATTGAAACTTTTTGACCACGGTCTGCAACGACTCGTCCGTACCCTGGAACAAAAGGATATCACCGGTCATGAATTTTGTCTGGCCCAGGGGCCGGGTAATGCGCCGGCCACGACGGGCGATGGCCAGCAGGTTGACCCCGTAGAACCGGCGAAGGTACAGACCGGCCGATGTCTTGCCCGGCAATGTGGACTCGGTGGTGATCACCGCTTCCATCAGCCGGATATCCTTGGATCCCAGGGTGGCCCGGCAGTCTCCCTTGCATTCGGCCAGTTCCAGTCCCAGCCCGTCCATCAACGCCTTGAGATCCTCCGGTGCGGCTTCCACCATCAACACATCACCGGGTTCAAGAATCTCGTACCAAGAAGGTGCCGGTTTGTGGGTTTCCCCCCTGGAAAGGCTCACCACGGTGGCTTCGGTTTCCTTTTCCATGGCGGTCGTCAGATGAAAAATGGTCTGACCCACAAATTTCGACCCTTCGGGAATGATGACCTCGGTAATGTAATTTTCGATTTCAAACAACTCATCCGGTGATGACTGGGCCTCGCGTTTGGGTGTCAGGCGCCAGCCGAACAGAGAAATGAACGCCAGGCCGGCCACGGCAACTCCGATTCCCACGGGTGCGAAATCAAACATCCGGAATGCCGGCAGCCCGGTATCTGCCCGGTACAGCGCGATAATGATGTTGGGAGGGGTGCCGATCAACGTGACCAGGCCCCCGAGAAGGGAACCAAAGGCCAGGGGCATGAGCAGCAAAGAAGGGGAGCGGCCGCTTTTCCGGGACATCCATATGGCCACCGGCATGAGCAGGGCCAACGCGCCCACATTGTTCATCACACTGGAACAGACTACCACGATCCCGGCCAAAGCCGTCACCTGCATCGTAGGAACGGTGCCCACTTTTGCCATGTGCCGAGACAAGAGATCCACGGCCCCGGCGTTGAACAGCCCCCGGCTGAGCACCAGCACGGCCGCCACCGTGATGACCGCCGGATGACCAAATCCGAGAAACACCTGATCAACCGGCACCAGCCCGGTAACAGATACCAGCAGAAGGGCGGTCAGCGCCACCAGATCATACCTGAACTTTCCCCATACAAACAGCACAAGCGTTGCGGAAAGGATGCCGAATACCAGTGTCTGGTCCGTTGTCATAATTTTTATACCATTTTACCGTCTTTCCAGAAAGGCGACATGGCCCGGAGGGTTTCAATGGCCGGCACCATGGTCTTGACGATATGATCCATCTCTTCTTTGGTGTTGTAGTGGGACAGGGAAAACCGAATGGTGCCGTGAGCGGATTTGAACGGCACCTTCATGGCCATGAGCACATGGGAGGGGTCCAGGGAACCGGACGTGCATGCGGAACCGGAGGATGCACAGATGCCCTCTTTGTCCAGCATCAGGAGAATCGACTCTCCTTCCACGGCATCAAACCCGATGGACAGGGTATTGGGCAGGCGGATTGCCTGATCACCGTTCACAGAAACACTAGGGATTTTTTCCAACAGCTGTTTCTGCAGGTAATCCCGCAGTTCCTTCACCTGAGTGCCCACCACCGGCAGATGCTGTGCCGCCAGTTCACAGGCCCTGCCCAGACCAATAATGGAAACCGTGTTTTCCGTGCCGCCCCGCCGGCCTTTTTCCTGGTGTCCGCCGATCACATACGGATAAAACTTGATCCCCTTTTTCACATACAGAACACCCACACCCTTGGGCGCGTGGATCTTGTGGCCGGATAGAGACAGCATGTCCACATGGGAAACTGTCACGTCAATGGGGATCTTGCCGGCGGCCTGAACCGCATCGGTGTGAAACAGAATCCCTTTTTCCGTGACTTTTTCGGCAATTTCTGCAATGGGAAAAATCACACCGGTCTCGTTGTTGGCCCACATCAGAGAGACAATGGCTGTGTCATCGGTCAGGCTGTCATAGAGCATATCCAGATCCAGACAGCCTTTTTCGTCCACCGGCACAAATACCGCGTCATACCCTTTTTTGTCCCGCAGATACTTGAACAGATTCAGGATGGCGGGATGCTCCACATTGGAGGTGATGATCCGTTTTTTGTCCGGATTTGCGTTCAAAGCACTGAAAATGGCGCTGTTGTCACTTTCCGTACCGCAGGAGGTGAACACGATTTCCTCGGGATCCGCATGAATCAGATCCGCCACCCGCTGCCGGGCCTGCTTGAGTTTTTTGCCCACCTGATCCCCAAAGGTGTGCATGGAAGAAGGGTTGCCATAATATTCGCCGAAATAGGGCAGCATCTCCTCAATGACTTCCTCTGCCACTTTGGTGGTGGCATTGTTGTCCGTATAGATCACGTTCATTGGGTCATCCTTTGGCTTTGACAGAGTCAATCACTTCTTCGATCCGATCCAGACACTTGCCGCATCCGCCACCTGCTTTGAGATAATTGGTGACATCCTCGGTGGTTTCAAGACCGTTGGCCTTGACTGCATCAATAATCTCCAGGTCGGTCACCTCAAAGCACTCACACACCATTTCCCCGGGTTTTTCCATGATCTGGACCCCCCGGTAATCGGCAATGGCCTTTTTCAAGGCGGACTTGCCCATGACTGAACAATGCATCTTTTCCTTGGGCAGTCCGCCCAGATAATCGGCAATATCCTCATTGGTGATCTTGGCTGCCTCGTCCAGGGTCATTCCCTTGATGATTTCCGTCAGTGCGGAAGAAGACGCCACGGCACTGGCGCAGCCGAATGTCATGAACGACGCATCCACGATACGCTCGTTTTCATTCACTTTCAAGAACAGTTTCAACGCATCCCCGCAATTGAGGGATCCGGTCTCTCCGATGGCATTGGCATCCTTGAGCTCCCCCACATTTCGAGGGTGCATAAAATGATCCTTTACTTTATCTGTATAATCCCACATCCGTTTTCTCCTTCAGATTCAGATGAAATGGTTTGTTTCCTTCTGACTCGAATTATGGGTTTAAAATACTACAAAGTAGTAGATTGTCAAGGGTTGTTCCAGCCGGAACGGTTCTGATCACAACATCACCGGCAGGGACCGGTGGATACGGATCTGTTTCAGATCGATGATCACATCCCGGGTGATGATTTCCACGCCGCTTTCCACGGCACGGGACAGCTTCCGGGCATAGGCCGGATCGATGCCGGCCGCCGGGGAAAAGCGCTGACCATCCATACGTTGAATCAGATAGAAGATCACTCCCCGGTGCCCGGCAGCCACCAGGTGCCTGAGTTCATCCAGGTGCTTCTGTCCCCTCTCGGTCACCGCATCCGGAAACTGTGCAAGGCCCTGTTCAACCAGGGTGCAGTTCTTGATCTCCACATAACAGTTACGGCGGCCCGGCGCCTCCAGAAACAGGTCCAGCCGGGTCCCTTTGCGGGCAGTCACCTCGGAACGAACCGTGCCGTACCCGGCCAGTTCCGGGATTTGGCCGGACTCGACCGCGGTCCTGACCAGCCGGTTGGGCACCAGGGTATTGATGCCGATCATGGATGCCGGGGTTTTGATCAGCTCCCAGGTGTACTTGAGTTTGCGCCGGGGATTGTCGCTCACGGACAGCCACACCGGACAGCCCGGCACGGCACACCCTTTCATGGACCCGGAATTGGGACAGTGGGCAATGACCGTTTCTCCGGTGTCCAGGCGCACATCCGCCAGAAACCGCTTGTACCGCCGGATCAAACTTCCTGAAATCAGCGGGGGCAGATCATATGCATCCAAGGCCATGGTGTCTCCTGCAGCGTCATTCAATCAATCGGCCAGTATGCCGGCCAGATCGGTCATTTCCAGTGTCCGCCGGATCCCGAACCGGGTCAGGCAGAAATCATATTTCACCGGATCCATGGGTTGAAGTTGCCTGAACCCGTCGGTGATCTCCAGGCACGCGGTTTTGTCCGGGGTTTTCCGCCGGGTAAATCCCAGCATCCGCCCGGCAGTGAACATGTGCCGGTCCAGAGGAATCATAAGCCGCTCCGGCCCTACCCGGTCCCACCCGCCCGGGTCAACCTCATCGCATCGTACCATCCACCGCAGAAACAAGTGACTGCGCTTGCAGGCGCTGTTCTTGGCGGGATCCGCCAGTAAATGGCCGCAGGCGCTGTCCGGATCCAGATGCCGGCACAAAAAAATCAACCCCGGCATCACCGTGTGGTCGGCAGGGGCCATCCCGGCCAAAAAACAGGCTTCCAGGGAACCATATTCCCGGATCACCCGCTGCATACCGGCCATCAGACGCATCACATGGGCCTGCCTGGCAAACCGATAGGTGAATCCGGCCAGCCCCTGTCGCATCTGTGTCATTGTCATGCCGTTCAAATGTGTTGCCGGTGCCGGCCCCAGAAACACAAGTACCTGCTCCACCGCCCGCATGATCATCTCCACCCGTCCATAGGCCAGGCTTGCCGCCACCATGGCTGCGATCTCCCGGTCCCGGACATCCGGATAGCGGTACAGGAACAGCAATGGATCCGGGTCTACATAGGACCGGCGGGTATACGTATCATACAGGCGCTCAAGTTTGCGTTTCATCTGCCGGGACATCTCAGCCTCACTGTCTTTATCCTCTATGGTTAATCGTTTCGGGGCCGGCAGGAGTTACCCGCCGGTTGACTATAATCTGGTTCACCGGCAAATTCAACCCCTGGCCCCGGACCTGTGTACGTCAGGCCCGCCCCGCCGGTTCCGTAAAATTTTGCCTTGACTCTGCCTGACAGGTAGGCGTAATATGACTGTTTTTAAACAATCCATTCAAGGAGTTACAAACATGCTGCGGGCAAAAAAAATCGGGTTCATCGGCAGCGGGAACATGGGAGAGGCCCTGGTGTCTGGACTTGTGCTTTCCAAGGCCAGCCGTCCGGAAAACATCATCTGTTCAGATGTCGATCCCGAGCTGCTGGAAACCATACAGAAAAAATACGGGGTAAACACCAGTTTTGACAATCTGGAAGTGGTTCGACAATCCGATATCATCGTCTATGCCGTCAAACCCCAGATTCTGGGGACGGTGCTCAAGCAGACCGCACCGGCCCTGGATGAAACCAAGCTGGTCATCTCCATTGCTGCGGGTGTACCTCTGGCTGCCATTGCCATCGGTCTTCAGAAAAAACTACGCCTGATCCGGGCCATGCCCAACATCTGTGCGTTTGTCAAGGAAAGTGCCACCGCCATTGCCGCAGGCGAGTATGTACTGGAAAACGACGTGGCCCAAGCCCGGGCCATTTTCAATTCCGTGGGCAAAACCGTGTTCATCCATGAAAACGTACTCATGGACGCGTTCACCGGCCTGAGCGGCAGCGGTCCGGCCTATATCTTCACCATTGTGGATGCCATGGCCGATGCCGGCGTGAAAATGGGGCTGTCCCGCAAGGACGCGCTGTTTCTGTCTTCTCAGACCGTGCTGGGCTCGGCCCGGATGCTGCTGGAATCCAAGGAACACCCCGGACAGCTCAAGGACCGGGTGGCCTCCCCCGGCGGTACCGCCATCGCCGGAATTCATACCCTGGAACAGGGGGGGCTGCGCACCACCCTGATCAACGCGGTAGAGTCCGCCACCCGGCGGTCCAGGGAGCTCGGGGAACTGATGGTCAAGGATTTTATCGAAAACAACAAAAACGGCAAATAAGCCGCCATAATAAAAAACCGGGTGGTTGATGCACACAGTCATCAACCACCCGGTTACCGGCTGGGGAACTTTAAAGGAGGCGGTTATGGGTTAAACTTCAAGTTCCTTTCTCAGCCAGTCTCTCACTTTTCCCTCCACGGCATATACCCCTTTGTATCTGCCGATACCTTTCAGAAATTCCGATTCCAGAGACTTGGGCAGCGAAAAATTCCCCAGTTCTTCAGAATCAAACCCTTTTCTTCGCACCAGGGTCAACACCGGCGGATTCTTCCAGGTGTTGATCACAAAATAAACCGTTTCATTGTTATTGTCCCTGGAGTTGTAATAGTTCTGCGATCTCAACGGACCCCATTCCAGGTGGAGGGCAATCGCTTCTTCGGGTGTCATGTCCCAGTCCACGGAATTGATCAGATTATAATTTTTCTTTATATCGACAAGTCTCATAGTCATCCTCCATTTTTCAAATCAACTTTATGAGAAGAAGAGCAAACCTTGTGCCAACACGATATAAAAAAAATATGATTATTTATTTCAGGTAGTTGAGATATTAATCAGAAACTGAAGCGTCCTGAAAAGATAAGAAGTGATACAGAAGTGATTCCCCGGCTCTGATACATAGTTGCATCTGAACCGGGGAGAAGATCAATAATTTTCACACAGTCGTTCAAACCAGCCGGTAGGGCGGACACAGGCCGGACATTTATCCGGGGCCTTTTTCCCGGTATGGATATACCCGCATCCCAGACAACGCCACTGGATCGGGGCTTCATCCTGAAAAATCCGTTTGGATGCAATATTTTCAGCCAGGTGCCGAAACAGTTTTTCATGATGCTTTTCCGCCACAATAATGGCATCAAACGTGTCCGCCGCCCGTTGAAACCCTTCCTGTCTGGCGATTTCAGCAAATTTTGCATACATGTCATTGCCCACGTAATTTTCCAGTTCCGCCGAAGACAGCAGATTGGCGCGGGTATCTTCGATCACGCCCGTGGGAAAATGCCAGTTGATGGTCAATTCGCCGCCGTTAAAAAACTTGAAAAACCGCAGCGCGTGCTCAAACTCCTGTTGCGCGGTTTCATCAAATAATTTGCCGATCTGCACATATCCCTCATCCCGGGCCTTGTCGGCAAAAAAATTATACCGGGTTCTGGCCTGAGCTTCTGCAGCAAAAGAGGTATGCAGGTTGATTGCTGTCTGACTTTCCCGGAATTTTCCCATGGTAATTCCTTACATCCTGTCTTGACTGGGGTTACTCTTCAATGATGATGGCTTCCGCACCGCATTCCGCAGCAGCCTGGCGAACCTTGTCTTTCAGGTGTTCCGGAATGGGATCGACCTGGATGGTGGATTTGAGTTCATCTTCGTCATATTTGAACACTTCCGGACACAGTTCATTGCAGTTCCTGTCACCCATGCACTGCTCAGTAATCGTCACTTTCATAAGACTCCTCCATGATAAATTAATGTATATAGTGCAAAAATCAACTTCACCCCGGACAGCCGGCCCACAGTCCGCAATTTACAAGCCGGGGGCCGGATGTTTCTATCCGATTTCCGCCGCCTGGAATTTCTTCATGAATTTTGTATCAATATAATCCTTGATTGTAAAGGCAAGCCTGCCTTTGAAAACAATATTTTTTTTCTTGAGTACGCCCTGTTTCCCGCCCAGGTTGAACACCAGCAGATAATCGGGTCCGGGATCAAACGGCTTGAGGGGCATGCCGTCCAGGGCTGCCATCAGATTATGGCACAGCACGGGATTCTGCCGGACGGCATACACCCCGACCTTGTCCAGCGGCTGCGGCTGGAAATGAATGCAGTCCCCGCCCCCGAAAATACGGGAATCCGCCACGCTCTGGAGATACAAGTTGACGAGCAGTCCCTTGTCCGGACCCACGGTCAGGCCGGAATCCTCAAAGATTGGAGAGGGGATGACGCCCGCAGCCATAAAGGTGAAATCCGTATCAAGAAGGTGCCCGGACGTCAGCGTGATCCGTGATTTTGTCACGGATTTGACCCGGGCATTTTCCTGAATCACGACGCCTCGGTTTTCCAGGATTTGTTTCATCCGGGACCGAACCCGGTCACCGAACCGTCCCATGAAGCCGGAGCCGCACAAAATGCGAATTTGAGGCATGTTTCCTTTGCTGTCCCGGGCCAGCTGCCACACGTTGCCGGCCACTTCCGCTGAAGACGGCCCCCCGCCCACCACATTCACAGTCACTTGTTTTTCTGCAAACAGGGTTTTCAGCACATTTGAGGCATCCATCAACCGTTCGATGGGTTTGACCGGATACAGATTGTCCGGCCGGTCTTTTCCGGCAGAATCCGGCCCCGGCAAGGGAATGTAGGAACCCGCATTAAAGGAGACCACATCATAATCGATCCGGATGCCGGACCCGGTTTCCACCTGGCGGTCGCCTGGAAAAATCCGTGTCACCCGGTCGGTGACAAATTCACCGCCCCGGCTTTCCACCCCCTTTTTGGTGGTGAACCGGATCTGGTCGGGTGAATAGGTCCCGCCCAGCATGCCCGGCCCCATGCCGGAATAATAATGATACTCCGACGGTCCGATCACCGTGACCCGGTACCCTTTGTCAACAAACCGGTGGATATTTGCCAGGGTGACCATGTGGGCATGGCCGCCCCCCACCAGCACCAGATGTTTTTTCATACATTTTTCTCCAGAAGTCATTCAGATTCGATGGAGTGTCACAGGGTATCCATCAGTTCACCCAACCGGACCAGATGGTGATTCTCCTCTTTGGCGATCTCCAGGACCACGGCCCGGGCATCCGGTTCGGTCACTTTGTCAGCGACACGCTGATATAGATCCAGGGCCTGGGCTTCGATGGACATGGCCATGGAAACCACTTCGGTGGGCTCGGACAGATCCGGGTCAAACAATGACAGATACTGATCCATGGTCATGCCGCCCTCCAGGGCCGACGCCGTAATCTTGTCCTCGAACGTCTGCCTTGACACAGATGAATCCGCCAGATCCCGATATCGTTCAAACACCTGATCCATGTGCTTCTTTTCGATGGCGGCCAGTTTTCCGAACAGATCCTGGACCGCCCGGTCTTGCGATTTGCCCGCCATATCCTGATAGAACTGCTGCAGGCCCTGTTCCAGTGAATAGGCCGTGACCAGAAACGCTGTTGCGGATTCATTGCCTTCAAACAGGTGCATGCCCTGGGTCTGTGGGCCCACCGCGGTTTTGGATTTCCAGGCCTTGATACCGCCCGACACATTGTACACCTGTTTGAACCCCCTGCCTGCCAGCATCTGTGCAGCCACCCGGCTGCGCCCGCCCACTGCTCAGTAAACCAGGGTGGGTTTGTCCGGATCCAGCTCCGTGATCCGGTCCGACAGCTCGGGCAAAGGGATCAGTCTGGCTCCCGGAATGTGCGAATCGTTGTATTCGCGGGGCTGTCTCACATCCAGGATGGTGATGTCACCTGGATCATGATCGGCCATCATCTCCTGAGTTTCATCCACATTTTTGGATTTGACCGGCGTCAAAAACTGCAACCATT